>JAGOEX010000189.1 GCA_017997475.1 bacterium | reverse complement strand
AATCAAGAATATCGTTAATTACCCCCAGAAGTGTTTCACTGCTTTTTTCGGCATAGCCCAGATACTCTTTCTGTTCTTCAGTAAGCCCGGTTTCGTGAAGGAGCGAATGCATTCCCATTATTCCGCTCAAAGGTGTTCTTATCTCGTGGCTCATGTTCGCAAGAAATGCAGTCTTTGCCTTATTTGCTTCGTTTGCAATTATCTTTTGGGAATGCTCCTCTTCAAAATTTATTCTGTGGTTGAATGAAACGAGTGCCCTTCTGTAGATTACAATATTAATGAAAATTGAAATGAATGTCGCAATCGAAATGTCAAGAACATATCCGGTAAACGACGAGCCGTCTGCCACAAAACTGACCGAAAATATAGCGAGGATGGCAAGTGCTGAAAAATTGAGGGCAAATTCAAAGGGGCGCATTTTGACAGCGCTGGCCACTCCGAGCATTGTTATGAAGAAAGTTGTAGTGTTCCCGTGCATAAGATGGCAGGTGGGAGTTGTGAAAAGTGCATAGCTCATCGCAATATAAAGAAAAACACGCCAGTAGATCTTTGTAAATAAGGGGCACATTTCCATGTCTTTGCATTGTTTTTTCTGCATCAGACCTGCAAAATAAATCCCGAAAAGTATGACAATGTACACTGCATGAATGATAGAGATGTGAAAAAATCCCGGTTTGAAGAAAAGGTCACGATTAAAAATATAACGGTGAAGATCAAGCAGGATAAGAGGGATGTGGAATATTGCTACCGAAAGGGCAACCGCTTTTGCGAATTCAAAATTTTCAACATCATTCTGTTTTAAAAAGGCAAGATTTCTGTCAGCACTCATCATTTCCATGTCCTTTTTTGTCATGCCTGTCACCTTTTATTGTTCAATATGTCAAAATCCCAATTCTGGAGGTATCATACCTGAAAAGGATTTTTTTGAAAATTATTTTGCATTATCATATTGACTCAAAGATGTGCAGCAGGTAGAATTGATATGCCTGCCTGGTGCGAGACTTCGGGCGATAGAAGTTTTTTCCTTGATAAGTTTTTGGGGTTTGTACTAATACTGCTTATTAAAGCGGCGCGGCTTTCCCCACCTGTGAGAACAGGATAAAACTTGCCTGAAGTTACGGCCGAGGCGGGTTTTTTTATTTTTTAAGTCCGGTGAGTTTGTACAGAGAGCTGATCTCGGTATCGGTAAGGGGTCTTATTTCACCCTTATTCATTTCGTTACAGGTAATATTGGCAAAAGCGACCCTTTCAAGCTGAATGACTCTGCATCCGACAGCCCTGACAAGTTCTTTTATCTCTCTTTTTCTCCCTTCGTTCAGGACTATTGTGATGTCGGTCACAGTTTCACCTCTGCGGTTCAGGATGACAAGCTTTTCAGCTCTCATGATAATACCGTCAATTTCGATGCCGGCTGTTATCTTCTTCGCCTTTTCTTCAGTAAATTCGCCGGCGATCGTTGCTTTATATATTTTCTTAATATTGAATGAAGGGTGGGTGAGACGGTAATGGAGTTCCCCGTCAGTTGTAAGTATCAGAACACCTGTTGTGTCAAGGTCGAGCCGTCCGGCAGGAACTGCTTTTGAACCTTCGGGAAGAAGATCTGAAACGGTTTTTCTTCCGCGGTCGTCAGATGATGTCGAAAGGATGCCGGCAGGTTTGTAAAGCAGATAATATTCAAGCTTATCCGCACTCTGAATCTTTTTGCCGTCAAATTCGACAACATCGTTATCAGCATCGACAGTGTCTGACAGAATAGCTTTCCTTCCGTTTATCGTGACACGCCCTTCGTTGATCAACTCTTCAGCTTTTCTTCTTGAAGCTATGCCTGATTGTGCGATAAAGCGGTTAATTCTGATCTTTTTATCAGTCATAGATCCCCTTGTTCATGCAGCATCGTTTAAATTTCTGACCGCTTCCGCATGGGCAGTCATCGTTCCTTCCCACTTTCGGAGCATTTCTTTTCACAGGTTCCTTTTCAATGGAAGTGGTTGTATTTCTTTGGATCTCCGCTTCCTTTTTCTGTTCCTTCTGCTCAAATTTCTCAACGGCCTCCTGAGTAACCACCTGTACGGCAAAAAGTCTCTTGACAGATTCAAAATAGATGCTGTTTATCATATCAGTGAACATTCTGAACCCTTCGCGTTTGTATTCGAGTTTGGGGTTTTTCTGTCCATAGCCCCTAAGCCCTATCCCTTCACGGAGATGGTCCATGTTCTGAAGGTGTCTTCTCCAGTAAGTATCAAGAACTTCAAGAACAATATGTCTTTCCATTTCATTGCTGAGTTCAGTTGAATACTGAGCCATTTTAATATCGTATCTTTCAATGAGAAAATCATAAATTTTCTGTGCCAGAGCAGACATCGCCTGTTCAGAGTTTTTCATCCCTGCAAAGTTCTGCGGATCAAGAGCGTTTTCGAGTCCGCCGCTGTTTTCCGGGGAAGTCACTGAAACGATATATTCCCTTATGCTTTCATAATCCCATGAAGAGGGTAGTGCTTTTTCGGGAACGGATGTAGTGACGCAGAAATTTACTATCTCCTCTATCATTGAATAGATGACATCCTTGTTTTTCTGTCCGCCTGTCAGGATATCTCTTCTCATTGCATAGATGGTTTTTCTCTGCTGGTTCATGACATCATCATATTCGAGGACATTCTTTCTTATGCTGAAGTTGTGTCCCTCAACTTTTTTCTGTGCGTTTTCAATGGATTTCGATATAAGTTTGTGTTCGATCGGCTGGTCTTCCTCTATCCCGAGACGGTCCATGACGGAAGAGAGCCGTTCACTTCCGAAAATTCTCATGAGGTCATCTTCAAGACTTAAGTAGAACCTTGATGATCCGGGGTCTCCCTGACGACCGCTTCGGCCTCTGAGCTGATTATCGATACGACGCGATTCGTGCCTTTCGGTGCCTACGATGTGAAGCCCTCCGGCGGTAAGAACCTCTTTTTTCTCTTCAGCGCATATCCTCTCATATTTACTCAGTATTTCTTTAAATTCAGGAGTGGTCGTATCAACAGTCTCCATTGTTTTTTCCGCTTCGGCATAGGCAAGTTTTTCAGGGTTTCCTCCAAGCACGATATCGGTGCCTCGACCGGCCATGTTAGTTGCAATGGTTATTGTCCCTTTTCTTCCTGCCTGTGCGACAACATCAGCTTCCTTCATGTGAAACTTTGCATTCAGGACATTGTGCTTTATTCCTCTTTTGGTAAGAAGATGGCTCAGCCGTTCCGATTTTTCAACACTGACCGTTCCCACCAGTACCGGCTGTCCGCTGCCGTTTTTCTCAAGGATCTCTTTTATAACGGCGTTTTCCTTTGCGATCTCATTTTTGTATATCTGATCGGGGCGGTCCGCTCTTATGACAGGTCTGTTGGTCGGAATTACAGTTACTCCGAGGTTGTATATCTCGGCAAATTCGCGTGCTTCAGTGTCTGCCGTTCCTGTCATGCCGGCGAGTTTGTTGTACATTCTGAAAAAGTTCTGATATGTGATGGTTGCAAGTGTCTGGTTTTCCCTTTCGACCTTTACCCCTTCCTTCGCTTCAAGTGCCTGATGAAGTCCGTCGCTGTATCTTCTCCCTTCCATCAACCTTCCGGTGAATTCATCAACGATCATTACTTTCTGGAGTCCGTCAAATTCTTTTACGACATAATCAACATCCCTGTGGAACATGAAAATTGCCTTCAGTGCCTGCTGAACATGGTGGACAAGTTCAAGGTTCTCAGGTGCATAAAGATTCGCAACTCCAAGCATTGATTCAAGTTTTGCAATACCTTCAGGAGTAAGTATGGCGTTTTTCGATTTTTCATCTTTTGTAAAATGTTTTTCATCGCTCAGTGTTCTGACAACAGCGTTCACTCTCACATAAAGATCGGTGCTTTCATCACTCGGACCTGAGATGATGAGAGGAGTTCTCGCTTCATCAATAAGGATCGAGTCAACTTCGTCAACTATGGCATATCTGAGTTCTCTCTGAACATAGTGATTGATATCGTATTTCATATTGTCGCGGAGATAATCAAAGCCGAATTCGCTGTTAGTTCCGTAAGTTATATCCGATCCGTATGCGATGCGGCGTTCTTTTGTCCCTATTCCGTTCATTATTGTTCCGACGCTCATGCCGAGAAAACGGTAGATCTGCCCCATCCACTCGGCGTCTCTTGATGCAAGATAATCGTTGACTGTGACGAGGTGTGCACTTTTGCCTTCAAGTGCGTTTAAATAGAGAGCAAGTGTCGCGACAAGCGTTTTACCTTCACCTGTTTTCATTTCAGCTATTTTTCCCTGATGAAGGACAATGCCGCCTATCATCTGGACATCGTAATGTCTCATTCCGAGAGTTCTGATGGAGGCCTCTCTTACAACGGCGAAAGCTTCCGGAAGTATTGAATCGAGCGACTCGCCATTATTGATGCGCTGCTTGAATTCAAGGGTTTTGAGCATCAGTTCATTGTCACTTAAGGGCTTGACTGAAGTTTCAAGATCGTTAATTCTTGAAACAAGCGGCAATATCGATTTAAGATAGCGGTCGTTCTCAGTTCCGAAAATCTTTTTTATCATGTATTTGAACATCGGGGCACTCCAAAATCAAAAAATAAAGAAAAACAGGTGATATGATCAGAATTTGAACAGATCGCCAAGCTTTGTTTTTGCATCGATCTCTTCGCTCCCGTCCTCACCTTCGTCTTTTATGAACTCAAATGATGAACAGAAGTTCGATTTATCCCTTTCTCTGATGAAAGACCGTGAATCTTCGCGGCATTCATTTGTGTAGTTGACATCGTGGAACCGGCAGTTGAGACAGCAGTGAAGATCAGCGTAGCAGTGCGGACAGACATCCTGCCTTCCGACTTTGCCTCTGATATCCTCAAGTTCCTCATCAAGTGATCTTTTGCAGTTATGACAGATGTAAATCGCCATTTGTTCCTCCATTAAAAAACATAACGGAATACAATATAATTAGAGTAGCTGAAAAATCAAGAAGCAGTTTTACTGAAGTTACCCAAAAAATTTTCAGTGGATTTTACCTAATAGTGTGAGCCTTTTTGATTCGAGGAGAAATTATTCCCCAAACGGACACACCCCTTCTTTTTCGCAATAGCAGTCAAGGTCTCGAACTGCCTGTGTTGATCCTTGAAGAAACTGATAAACTATCCATTTTCCTTCCCATTCTCCAAATCCGAGATTGGGGTTTGTTTTAAATGGATGATCGGCAAGTTTTTTCATACATGTTCTTTTCTTCT
>JAGOEX010000188.1 GCA_017997475.1 bacterium | reverse complement strand
ATATGTCTGCTGTGCATTTTTTCAAGCCGGGAGCAGTTGACATCGGTCACTTTTCTGAATTCATAATAGCTGTCAAGGGCATTTTTCAAATCCATCAGGATAACTCCAATAAACCGTTTGATTTGACTATTATATTATTAAAGTATATAATTTCAACCTGATTGTGGTGTCAATTGAGGGGGAAATTCATGAAAAAGCTGATAATTGTCCTTATTCTGTTAATTCTTTCCTGTTTTTCATGTGTGAAAGACGAGGAAGGAGAAAATGACAATGATGGATGCAAGTCAAAATCTGACTGTCCGATAGGGTATGAGTGCAATCTAACCACCGGTGAGTGTCAGCAGGAAGGGACTCTGCCTGAAAACGATGAGGACAATTTTATTCCAACTGGTGACTGCAGCGGACATGGAACGGTCACTGACAGTGGCTGCGAGTGTGATGACGGCTATGCCGGAGCAAACTGCGATTCATGTGCAGGAGGTTATGCAGGATACCCGGATTGTGAACTTGAAAACTCAAAGTGTGCCGGTGTCAACTGCAACGGTCACGGTGTATGTCTTGAAGCTCTCGGCGGATGTTCATGCTATACCGGATATGCAGGGGAATTCTGCACGGAATGCGAGCTTGGTTATGAAGGCTACCCCGACTGTCTGCTGAAACTTTGCGATCCGGGTGTGATCGGATGCAGAGGCGATGTTGTTGTTGAATGCAACGAGCTCGGGACAGACTTTATTGACAAGGAGACTTGTGAAGGTGAAGGGATTTCGTGCCACAAAGGAAAATGTCTTAATGAATGCGGTATTGCCGCTGAAGATAAAAGCTATGTCGGATGTGAATACTGGGGTGTTTTTCTTCAGCAGGGCGGCGGTTACGAAGCCAATGCAACTTATGCTCTCGTTGTTGCAAATCCGAACAGCACAGATGTCACTGTTGAAATATTTACATCAGGCAATGTTCCAAGAACTTCAGGAACGGTTCCTGCAAAAGGACTTTTTTCGTTTGAGCTTGGTCAGGATAGAAGAGTTCCTTCCGCCGGGATAAGCGATCTTGCATATAAGCTTGTCGCTTCAAGACCTGTTACCGTCACCCAGATGAATCCGTTCGGCAATGTTCTTATGTATTCAAATGATGCGACAATACTTCTTCCAATTGGAGCTCTTGCCGGAGAATATTACGCAATGTCATGGCCGGGATGGAGTTCTCTGCCCGGATTCGTTTCAGTAATTGCAGTCGAAGAGGGCTCAACGACGGTAAAAGTCGTTTATACCGGAACATCTGTCGGAGGTTCAGGTGTAAGTGTTCAAAATCCCGGTGATACAGTTTCATATACACTGAATCAGTATCAGGTCCTTACAATAAATTCAACCAACGGCGGAAGCAACTCATACGGCTCCGACCTTACCGGCTCTTTTATTCAGTCGGATAAAAAACTGGCGGTTTTCGGAGGACATGTCTGCACAAGGGTTCCCGCTGATAAAACTGCATGCGACCATATGGAACACCAGATATTTCCGCTTCAGAGCTGGGGCAAGAATTTTGTAGTTTCAAGAACAAAACCCAGAGGTAACGAGCTTGATTATTTCAGGATACTTGCTTCTGAAAATGATACGAATGTGACTTGGAACGGCGGGCTTACAGGAGGCGTCACACTTCAGGCAGGATGGTTCCATGATTTTTCAACTTTTGCAGATTTCAGGATAAATTCAAACAAACCTATACTGGTCGGACAGTTTCTTGCAAGTCAGGATGCAGGAGCCGGAACGGGGGATCCCGCAATGATGCTTATCGCTCCCGATGAACAGCTTAGAAAGGAATATATCTTCCTTGTTCCGCCAAACTACGACTACAACAGAATAACCATCATAGCCCAGAAAGATACCGACATTGTTGTAAACGGAACTACCTATTCTTCCAACAGTTTTGTCGGAATAATGGGGACCGATTATCTCAGACAGTGGATCGATATGCCCACAGGATCACACACTCTCACCGCGAACAAACCGGTCGGACTCTATGTCTACGGTTTTTCAAGCTATGTTTCATACGCCTATACCGCAGGTCTTGACCTGACAGCAATAAATATTCAGCAGTAAAATTCACAAATGGAGACTCATACATGATCAAATCCTTAAATTTCATTGTTATTTGTTTCTTTTTTATTGTTTCCTGCTCTTCTGTTCCCGTAGTGAAAACAGGGTCTAATTACCCATCTTCGCAGCAGAAAAGACCGGAACTTTCTCCCGATGCCCCGGCATGGGCTTTGCAGGTTCATTTTACAGAAAACGGTGTTCACTACTTCACTGGAAGGTCAAGCGGTGAGAAAAATATGGGAGAGTGCCATGAAAAGGCGCTCAGAGATGCACTTCATCAGGTGAGCAGATATGTGAAAGTGGAGCTGAAATCTCTTTCAAAAAGTTATGAGGAGATGGTGACTGGTGAAACGGCTGAGCTTGTGACAGCTGTTTCAACTGAAAAAGGGGCATATATCACTCTCAAGGAATATTTCAGTGCTTATTACAATGAACAGCGTTATGAAAGCGGATCGGTTGTGAATGACTGTTTTGTCAAAGTATCGGTAAGCAGTACCGACATGGAAAAGATAAGGGTTCAGGCGGCTGATATTACGGCATGGAAAATGAATGTTGCTCAGGGTTGCGGCAATGGGGAGCTTCTTACGGCACTTTTTAAGAACATGGCAAGTATGAACGGCTGGAAACTTAGCAGGGAACAAGCTGGAAACGGCCAAAGCGGATATGCGTTTTTTGCAGAAACATCGGTGACTTGTAACGGTTCCATGATAAATATTGTAACGACAAGGAACGATCTCACTTTAGAAAGCACAGTTCAGACAATATTTGCATCGGGAAACGATATGGATGAGTTAAAAAAGAATTATTTCTTCTCTTCAGGAATATATCTTCCGGTGATAAATTATGCTGAATATCCTGATGTTAAGAAAGATGGTGTTTTCGGTAATCTTGATGTGGAGCTTCTCAAACTTTACAACAACGCCTATGAATTTGAAAAGAAAGGGCGGCTTTTCCCTGAAAAAGCAGTAAATGCATGGAACGGTCTTTATAATTATTCAGGTGAAAATCCTTTTAAAACGCTTGCAAAAGAGCGGACTGAGTTCTATAAAAACATGGAATCTACAATGAAAACAACAACTTTTGCGCATGATGCCGATCTTGTTAAAGTTGAGCAGATTGTTCTTATGACTTCTCTGCCTGCTTCGAAAACAGCGGATGACCTGAGTCGTTATATTGAAACATACGGGGCCCTTGCAGGAAGAAAAGTGATAAATAAACTTATTGATGCAATAACTCCTGTTGAAAAGAAAAATGAAGTGATTTCAGCACTTTTTGGCAATGCCAATGTTGTCGAAAAATGGAAGAATTCATGCAGTGCAGGCAACGGTGCTTACTGTTATCTCTATTCATTTTCAAAAAATGACGATGCAAGGGATATGAAGAAAAAAGCATGCCTGATGTCTATTAAAAACGCCTGTGTTGAACTTGCCGAAGATGCGGTTGACGCAAAACAGGGTGATTCGGCGGTCTATTTCGGTGAAAAGGGGTGTCATCTCGGGGAAAAAAGCTGGTGTTTTAAGGCAGGCAAGATCCTTTATTCGGGTGAGCATGGCGTAAAGGTCAATGTTATCAAGGCATTGCCGCTTCTTGGTGACAGTTGTGAAGTTGATGATGTCAGAGGATGCGCATATCTCGGTTTTATTTATGAAAAAGGGGAGACAGGTAAAAAAGATCCAGTAAAATCAAAGTTCTATTATAATAAGTCATGCAATCTCGGTTTAAAGGAGTCGTGTAACAAAACAGGAGAGTGAAACGATGAAAAAGTTTGTAATCATTGCCTTTATTGCGTTTTTCATAAGCTGTGCCACAACGCAGGAAAAAACTCAGATCAATGAAGGGGCTTTGACGGAGTCCGAAATTGAGTTCATCAATTCCGCTGAAAAGATGAGAGTTTTTAAGAACAATGCCGAGGATGACGATGCGGTATTGAGAAACATCTCAAAGAAAGCTTTAATGAATTCAAAGGGCTATGATGTCCTTGAAAAGAAAATGATGGAATCGCTTCTTGAAGAAAAGGGGGTTGGAATTGCAGCTCCTCAGGTTGGTGTGAACAGAAGAGTTATAATCGTTCAGCGGCTTGATAAAGAGGAAAAACCGCTTGAATATTACTATAATCCTGTAATTACTGAGAAAAGAGGCGATCTTGTAGAGGGCTGGGAAGGGTGTCTTTCAGTTCCTGACGGTTTTGGAAAAGTTATGAGAAGTCAGGATATAGATATCGAATACGATAAAATTGAGGGGGAAAATATTGTCCGTTTCAAAGAGAAAATTGAAGGGTGGACAGCAGTAATTTTTCAACATGAAATTGATCATCTTGACGGCATTCTTTTCATTGATAAAAAGTGCGAAGGAGACCTTGTTCCCAAAGAAGAATATTACGAAATGAGGAAAAAACAGAAAGAAGAGGCCGAAGCTGCTAAGACCGAAAAAACCGAGTAAAATTTAATTCGATGAATCAGCTTATAATATTTAGAAGTGAAATAATATCAGAAAATACAGCAGTAATTAGTGGAAAACGGGTGTCTCATCTGAACGAAATTCTCAAAGTCTACCCCGGTTCAAAGATAAAAGCAGGTCTTTTCAACGGAAAAAAAGGGGTTGCTGAAATTGAAAAACTGGATGGGGAAAAAGCGATTCTTAAATTCAATTTTGATGCTGATCCGGAACCCAAAATCCCTCTCACGGTTATCATCGGGCTGAGTCGTCCGAAAGTAATGTCGCGACTGATATCAGACCTCACGACTTCCGGAGTTGAAAAAATTGAGATAATTCAGACATATTTCGGTGATAAAGGTTACTGGGATAACGATATTTTCACCCCTTCAGGTCTTGAGGAATGCATTGTCAAAGGTCTTGAGCAGAGTATGGATACAGTACCTCCTGAAATATCAATTGTCAAAAGATTCGGCCCTTATTCGAATGATGTGATCACTCAATATAATCAGGAATATACAGCATGTTTCCTCACTTTTCCGAATGCAGAGGATCATTTGAGGAATATCGAAAAAAAGAACAAAAATGTAATTGCGATAGGCCCGGAAAGGGGTTTTACAAAATATGAGAACAGCCAGTTCATAAAAGCAGGGTTCATTCCCGTCAAGCTCGGAAACAGAATAATCCGGACAGAAGCGGCCGTACACGCCGCAGTTGCAGGGTTTATTTAAGTTATTT
>JAGOEX010000187.1 GCA_017997475.1 bacterium | reverse complement strand
TATTTCATCCATGTTGATACCGGAACCTGTTATCTGAACCCTGCCTGTATGATGATCTACAACCGCATCTTCAACTCCGGAAACACCGAGAAGCCCAGCTTTTACATTTGCCGCACAGTGACTGCAGGTCATTCCTTCGACCTGAATTACAGTTAAAGCTCCGGTTTCATTTGCGTTTTCGCAGCAGCATTCCCTGTCATGACAATGAGCGGATTCTTTTTTCCTTGTAAGATATCTGAAAAAACTCATCAGGAGTAAAATTGCAAGAATGATCGAAGAAGCAAGATAAATATAATGCATTCCGCCATGATGATGAGAGCCGGACTCCATTAACTTAGGAACAAACCACTCTGCCGGCAGGAAATTGTCAATAATTGCTCCTGATATCAAAGCTCCGGCAATGATCGAGAACAGATAACTGAAAAGAGCTTTTCTCCCGAGTGTTTTACCTATCACAAGCACCGTTGCGGCATTAGTTGCAGGTCCTGCCATCAGAAAAACAAGTGCCGCCCCCGGATTAAGCCCTTTCAGCATGAGAGCAACAGCTATCGGAACAGAACTTGTTGCACAGACATATAAAGGAACTGATGCAGCAAGCACAACTATCATGCTAAGATAGTTGTTCCCGATATAAGTTGTGAAAAAACCTTCAGGAATTATTACAGAAATAAGTGCCGCAGTTATAAGCCCGACAAAAAGCCATAGAGAAATATCATCAAGAAAATCAACAAAAGCATATTTCATAGCGGCATAAAATTTCTGTAACAAAGACCGTTTGTCCTCTTTCTCCTTTTCATCCGTGCTGATCTTTTTTGACTCAGTTGCACTTTTTTCAAGTGCGCTGGTCATTACTCCCCCTGCGACACCTGTTATAAACGCAATGACCGGCCTTAATATCGCAAAAGGCAGACCGAGCAGTGACCATGTGACAAGTATGGAATCAACACCTGTCTGCGGAGTTGAGATCATGAAAGAAACCGCTGAACCCTTTGATGCACCGCTTTTGTGGAGAGAAACTCCTGTCGGAATGACTCCGCATGAACATAACGGAAGCGGAACTCCGAGAATGGAAGCGTTAATAATACTAAGAAGATTGCTTCCTCCGATAAATTTTTTCAGTTTTGTCCCTTTGAAAAGCTCGTTAAGTATCCCTGCAATGAAAAATCCCAGAAGAAGATACGGGGACATTTCCATAAATACAAGAAGAATGCTATTTAGAAAATCTTTCATGGTATGCACCTGAAATTATTGACAATAAATAGATAATACCTGCAACTGCTGTAATTGTCGCTCCAGTAGGAAGATTGAAGTTGTACGAAACAAAAAGACCCGAAAAACTGAACATGAAACTTAATATGGAAGATAATAAAATTATTTTGCCGATCCTGTTTGTAAAAACTGCGGCTGTTGCGGCAGGAAGGGAAAGAAATGCGATCACGAGTATCAAGCCGACAATTTTCATGAGAACAACAACTGTCAGAGCGATCATTACAAGCATCATTGTGTAAACGACAAACCCTTTCACTCCTCTTAATATTGAAAACTCAAGATCAAAACTTACCGATTTGAACTGTCTGTATAAAACTGCGGCAACAGAAATGACCGCAAACCCCAGAACTGCAAGCACCATTATATCATCCGTTGAAACAAGAAGGATGTTCCCGAAAAGATAACTGAGGAGATTTACTGAATATCCCGGTGTAAGATAAATAAAAATTATTCCCGCCGACATTCCCAGTGCCCACAGAGCGCCTATAACAGTATCTTCATGCTGGGATGCCTT
The DNA here is from genome assembly GCA_017997475.1 of bacterium. Classification (GTDB taxonomy): domain Bacteria; phylum UBP6; class UBA1177; order UBA1177; family UBA1177; genus JAGOEX01. Next base: position 3,530 of record JAGOEX010000187.1, on the reverse strand, counting down.
GAATTTTATTATTCCGAGAACAAACGCAAAAATAATAGAGGCCGCAACTGCTCCTGAAAAGGGTGAAAAACCGAAATAAACAGCCGCTCCGACCCCTCCGAGAACTGCATGGGCAATACCGCCTGCAATGAAAGTTATCCTGTTGACAAAAACAAAAGTTCCTGAAATCCCGCATAAGACTGAAGCAAGCAATGCCGCAAAAACTGCATTCTGCAAAAACTGATAGTTGATCAATGCACCGAGAAAATCCATTTAAATACCGCACTTATGTTTTATCATTATATTTTTTCCACTATACATCCCGTCAACAATTTCAGCAGACATCTCTTCAGTTCTGTGACAGACAAATGTTCTGTTTACACAACCCACCTTGTTGACATACTGAGAAACAAAACCGAGATCGTGGGAAACCATGACCACAGTCATTTTCCTGTTCAGCTCGACAAGCATATCATAAATGTCTTTTTCAATAGAGCTGTCAACGCTTGCAACCGGTTCATCAAGAAGAAGAAGCTCCGGATCGCTCACGATCGCTCTTGCGATGAGCGTTCTCTGTTTGAGTCCTCCCGACAGATCACCGAAACGGTCTTTGGCCCTTCCTTTTATCCCCAGCAGATCCATCATTTCTTCAACTTTCATCAAATCTCTTTTGTTATAAAAAGGGAAAAAAGAATTTCTGTTGATCAGACCTTGCGAAACAACATCCCTGACTGATATGGGAAACATCCTGTCATGACTTGAAAACTGAGGAACATAGCCCGCTCTTGAAGTGTTGATATCAGGTTTGTCACCAAATATCTTTATTTTTCCTTTGCCGGGAACTTCCAGACCGAGAATGAGCCGTAAAATGGTTGTCTTTCCTCCACCGTTAGGACCGACAATTGCAAAAAAATCACCTTTTTCAACGACAAGATCAACATCTTTTAAAACTTCATTCCTGCCATAGGAAAAAGTGACCTTTTGAAATTCAATTATGTTTTGCACTAACCAGTCCCTCTTTAATCATAATAGCGGAATCCTTAATGTTTTCAAGTACATTCTCTTTTAACGGATCCATGAACCTGATCTGTACACCCGTCTGGGAGGAAAAAGATTTTACCGTCTCAGCTGAAGACTGGGGCTGAAGAAAAATATATTTTGCCTTGTTTTTATTCATATGATCCGTCAACTCAGCCATTTTAACTGCTGTCGGCTCTTTCCCTTCAACCTCCACAGGGATCTGCTTCAACCCGAATCTGTCTGCAAAGTAGCCCCAGGCCGGATGGTAAATTATAAAACCTTTTCCACTGCTTTCTTTGAAAAGATCAACCAGTTCATCATGCAAAATCTGAACTTCTTTTTTAAACAGATACAGGTTCTGCACATATGATACTCTGTGTGCCTGATCTATTCTCATCAACTCGGAAACAGTGTTTTCAGCCATTTTCATCAAATTCACAGGATCAAGCCAGATGTGAGGGTCTTTTTCGCCATCCGGCTTAAAAGGATGATCGTTCCCGTGGTCATGATGTGAACCATGATCAGGATCTCTCAAGTTGATGCCTTCGTACATCGGAGAAAACACAACATTTTTATATTCATCTTTTATTTTGAGGAACGCATCTTTTTCAAAAGCCATACCAATTAAAAAATATATGGCTGAATCTTTGAGCTCCATAATTTTCTGAGGTGATGGTTCATAAGTTTCAGGACTTGCGGCAGGCGGTACCATCACATTTACCTTGACCCTCTCTTTGCCTATTTTTTCAACTATGAATTTCTGCGGAAGGATGCTGACTGTCACTTTTATAACGCCGGTTTTGTTTAAATCCGGCTGTTTTGAAGTGCATGAAGAAAGAAAAAAACTTAAAGCAACTAAAATTAAAGAGATAGCCCTGAACATTTTTCCTCCTGAAAAAAACTTTTCTGATATTAGCACTGAATCGTCAGAGAGTCAATCGGTTAAGATGGATTTTACAGGCCGATCCCGCAAACGCCTTTATTGCAACTTCCTGACACACACCAGTTATCAGCTTCACAAGCGGCACCGCTCTTGAGTTTTCTGAAACATACTCCGACATCTTTTGTTCCGCTTGTTGTTTTATAACAGAAATGACTGTTGGGAGAAGCTGCCTGTCCGCAAAGAGCATCAGTAGCTGCTCCGAATCTGTTAAGACATGTTCTTAAGCATCCAGGTGTTTCGAAAGTATATACACTTGTCTGATAAACGGGTTTTGTTCCGCCAGGAATTTTTACAAGCTGTGTGTATGAACATGTGTCGCAGACTGCATCAACATTGCATACAGCACCTGATCCGGTATCAGAACATGAATCAGGAGATAAATATCCGGCTTGATTAACATAAGATGTCGGAGTACATCCTCTTTTTGCAACATTTGTGCAGTTTATCGCTGTTCCCCATGAATCGGGTGTACATTTTTTATATGTCGTTCCGCCTGCTGTCACGCAGAAAGTAGTATTTGCAATATACCAGTATCCTGTTTTTGCACAATGCGGGGTTTCTTCAGGAACACAGTAACTGGAACCGTCTGAACTGACAAAATCATCCTTAGTACAATCATCGCTGATGCACTGATTGTTACCATCACAAATAGAACCGTTCACTTTTTTACTAAGACATGTTCCGCCTATTCCCGAACAGTAATAATCTCCTGAACAGTCACCATCATCATCACATGATCCACCACCGCAAAGACCGGTTGCATTGTCACATGAATAAGAACCACAGTCGATCGGGACAAGTCCTGTATTGTTACATATTCCTTCACCGCTACAGAACGCAGCAGGAACGGAATCACCGCTTGAACAGTATGGGTCCTGACACTGAGTTGAAAAATCATATTTCTGACAGGCACCTAAACCATCACAGAAACCGTTCTTTCCGCAAGTTGAAGTCGCTTCTTCATCACATTCAAGTTCAGGATCGGTTCCAGCCATGAACGGAGTACAGGTTCCTTTATAAAATTCGCTTACATTGCAGCTTTCGCAAAGTCCGTCACAGACATCGTTGCAGCATACTCCGTCAACACATTTTCCGCTTTCACAATCATCTCCTGCGTACTCAGTAAGATCACATACTGCCCCCAATATTCCTTCAGCTATGCAGAGATATTCCGTATTCTCATAATATCCGTCCTTGCAACCTGTACAAATCCAGTTTTCGTTAACTTCGGCACAATTTCTGTTGCTGAGATCACAAAGATCACACGGGTCAGGATCATTGTCTTCATCAGGTATTTCATCAATGTCACCGGTGTTGCCTGTGTCACCTGTATTTCCAGTGTTGCCAGTGTTGCCAGTGTTGCCTGTGTTGCCTGTGTTGCCTGTGTTGCCTGTGTCACCTGTATTGCCTGTGTTTCCGGTATTTCCTGAGTCACCGGTATTTCCTGTGTCACCTGTATTGCCGGTATCGCCTGTATCACCTTCGTCATCAGTTATTTCATCTGTATCTCCGGCAACATCTTTATCGTCCTGCGGAACTATTTTTTTGTTATCATCTCCGCATGAAACCATAAAAACAATCGAAACGA
>JAGOEX010000015.1 GCA_017997475.1 bacterium | reverse complement strand
ATATTTTTTTCTTCCAGTGCTTTATAAAGAAGCGGGTCAGCTCCCCAGAAAGCAAGACGGTGCGGCTTAAAAAATGCAGGAGCGGCTATCACAAACTGGAATATGATCCCGGCGATTAAAAATGCTGAAAAAAGATTGACCGGTCTTAAAAGCGGATTTTTGCTCTTTATGTTGAATTTATTAAAGAAAAGCATTATTCCTCTTGATGCAAGGATCATGAGAAAAAACGCCGCCTCGTAATAATATCTCGGCCCATATACATTTCCGTCAAAATAGAAAAAGAAATATGTGAAAAAGATAATAAGAAAACAGAAAAGAACAAACAAATCTTTCTTAAATTTATCTGTATTTGTTTTAAAAAGAAACATTATCGAAATGAAAATAAACATCAACGGATGGAAGAACATCCCGTAGACAAGCTGATTAAGCCGCAGATATGTCGTATAGACCGCATGGGTGAATGTGAGTCCTTCTGCCGGCAGATCGATCAGTGTGGCATGTCGGCATCCATTGCCAAGTCCAAGCCGCATACAATCATCAACCGGTTCCGAAATGTTCCAGTAAACTGAGTGTTTACCAGTAAGAACTGCTCCTGAAAAAATGTAGTGCGTGTAGTTAAAAAGAAGGAAAAAAAGAAAAATTATAGATCCCGAAATCAGCATACTTTTAATAAAATTTCTGCCACCGGCAAAAAACGCATAGAAAAGAACGATCGAGAACAACACAAAAAGAGCATTCTGCGGTCTTGAGAACATCAGTGCCGATATTAAAAGCGCAGAAATCACAGTGTTCCTTACAAAATCTTTTTTTAAACTCTTTATTGCAAAGAGAGCAGCCCCGAGTGTCAGAAAAGCACAGAGCGAATGGCTCATCCATGTTCCGCCCATCGACGAAAGAAAAAGAGAAAAAGATGCAAGCATCATTGATAGAGAGGCCGTGTGTCTGTCATAAAGCTCTTCAGCTATCCTACCTGAGAAATATATTGAAAATGATGAAAGAAGCGGATTTAACAGAAACGGAACTTTGAAATAAAGGAATGGTGCAAGAACTATAGGATAACCGATATCATAAATTGAATAAGTTCCTGATTCTGATGGAATTATATAGAGGAACCTGAAAAACTCGTAGTGAGGATGAAGAGGCGAAGTGAGAGAACCGTCAAGTATTGCTGTTGCAAGGTATTTGAAATTTATTTCATCCTGGACATGCGGAATCCCTGAAAACACATCATGCCACACATACTGGGTGAAAATGAAAATGAATGCTGGAAAAACAATAAATGAATATTTTTCCAACTTTGACAGGATCTTAAAAAACTTTTCAGAAAACCCGGGAATGGAAAAAGGGACAAGTACAATGAAAAAAAATATCGGAAGATAAGGAAAATAAAAATTGATCAGAGCACCGTAACTTCCGCCAAAACTCCAGATAAAAAAGACGATGAAAAGGAATATGGATGTAAAAACCTGAACCGTTCTCATTTTTTTATAAAATCTTTTTCAATCAGAATCCCGCTAATTAACGCCGTAAAGTAGAAAAAAAGTCCTGTGAAGAAAGTTGCTGAAATTCCGTAAAACAATGAAATTGAAACTGCCGCGACTGAACTGACAACGCTTGCCGCACCGTTCACACCCCAGAGCCATGGAGCCCGTTCTTTCATTTTTTCATTCAGTAGTGACATGCCCGTCGGGAAAGGCATTCCGAGAACAAATCCTGTAACGGCCATAACAGAAAAGCTGTAAATAATTCTTGGAAGTATTGTCCACGAAGAGAGATACGGCAGAATGAACATATTTATTGAACCGGTGAATGCAATGGTCAGAACTATTATTGTAAAAAGTCCTTTCATTCCCGTTTTTTTATATATTGCACCGCTGAAAAAACTCCCTGTCCCGCTGAAAAGGAGCACTGTGAAAAGGACAACAAGTATGCTGTATGTAGGATGACCGAGAAATATTGCAAACTTCTGGATAAATGCGATCTCAATAAGCATGAACCCCGTTCCGATCGAAACGAAATATGCGGAATGTCTGTTGAAAAGAGCTTCTTTTGTTTTAAGTTTCATTTTTGCTATAAGAGGAACAATTATGAGAAAAATTGAGAGAAGAACAACAATTGCAACAAGTGAAAGGAGATTTTTCACTGCCATCAGATTGGTCGAAAGAGGACCTTCGGATTCGATGTTGTCACCCTTTAAAACTGAAAGGGGCCTGAGCATGTTGAAAAAGAACGGGTTGTCATCTGTCGGAGGAGTAATGTCAAGGGAATAGCCGGCAACAAAACTGTCCCTTTTCCCGGGTGTCACAAGTTCTTTAAAAACAGAATCGTCCTCCCTTCCGGCCACTATAAGTTTTTCAAAACCGTATGTGTCACAGATCGTTATGAACCGGTCTACAATGTTTTCTTTAAACGGTTTTTTTGAAACAACAATGGTTCCTGATCCGTATTGTTCATCAATTGGAGATGCCGGATCAAAAAAATTCAGACCGGCAAGAACAATGTGTTTACGGGGCTCTTTCACGCCTGATTTAAGAAGTGCTTCATATGCAAGATTAACGAGCCGGAGAAGTTCTCCAGGTCTTTTCGGATAATACCAGCGGCTCATGGTTATTGCACCGTTATCTGACAGTTTTGACAGGAATGCAACCCATGCCTCGACCGTATAGAGTGAATTCTCTGTCAGAACGAAAGCACCTGATGCCGTTGCCGCCCATGAATCGATCAAGCTTGCCTGAATTATGTCGAATTTTATATCGTTCTTTTCAAAAAAATTTCTTGCCTCATCCTCAACAAGATGGACATTCGGAAGTTTTTTTATGTCGTAAGTGTAATCTGAATAATGTTCCGTCACTGCCTCAAGTATCCTGCCATTTATCTCTATGCCCCACACTTCTTTCTGATTGAAATGAAGTGACGAAAGAATATCCCTGCCGCCTCCGACTCCTATCACGCCAACCCTGGAATTCGGGAAAAGAGGATGGACAATGTTAGTTATGTCATATTTAAGATGAATCAGCCCTTCGACAGGCATCTGGTTTTTTGTTATTACTGTTGCCGCTGCTGAATCAATGGTCAACGCCTTCTGCTCGATCCTGTAATCAGGATAATGACTCATCATTTTTCCAGAGATACCCCATCCGAAACCGAAACTCTCCAACATGGGTGAAACAGTAATTCTTGAAAAAGGGGTCCATCGTTCCCATTCCACATTGTTTTCAACTGTTGCCGTAAGAACTCCCTTTTCAACTTTTACCCATTCAATACGAAATATCTTTTCTGAATGGTTTATTAAGCTGAAAACTATTACTGCAAGAAACAGAACAACATCGATCTTTTTTCTTGAAATAAAAAAAGATGCCAGAAATCCGGAACTTGCTAAGAAAATTATGAATGTTACAGCATCGGTAAATGAAAGCATTATGAAAAAAAGGACTGACCCGACCGCTGCACCCGCAAGATCGAAAGCATAGAGCCGGTTCACATTTTCAATATATTTTGTCGTTATTATCAGAGCAACGGCAACTCCTGCAAAATAAAAAGGGACTGCGGCTATCGCATAAATGAACCATGTTGTGAACATTCCTACTCCGGTCGGTCTTGGAATGAACGGAATTGAAAGAAGTGCAAAAAGCGAAATGATCGTGAAAAGGGCAAACATTCTGCTGTAAATGCATATCAGATCCTCGATCTTTTCCCTGCTTAGTTTTCCGAATTCGGAAACATAAACCTTCACAGCACCCGTACTCATTCCAAGCATCGCAACAGATATCGCCATAAAAGCATAATGATACCACATTGTTATGCTGAAAATCCTCGTCAGGGCGTTTTCAAGCGCAAGACCGGTGAGAGACAAAAGAAAGACCGCAGAATAAATAGCATTTTTCATAAAACAACCTCAATAAACTTAAAATCGAGCGATGATACTTTAAACTCTATTTTGAGTCAATAAGTTGTCTGAACTTGCAGTTATTTTGAAATGATCTCAACCACACTGTCTGCTGTATCACCGGTTCCGGTGTAAAAGAAATCGTGGTCATCACTGTCTCCGAAAATGTGGGCACGCATAAAAATCCCGCTCCATTTTGCGATGATATTAATGCCCGTCAATTGATCAAGAGCAGGAATATTTGAGTCTTCTTCAGCACCTGCAGGATTGTTTATATCACAGATCCCGTAATGGTTCGCTCCAGTTACTTTAACTGCTGAAACCGGAGAACCGGTCGTTTTTTTAAATGTTGCTGTCATATCTTCATATTTTGCTTTTCCGTCAAGAAGACCCTGAACAAAAACAGTTGGAATGTTTCCTGTATTTACTTCTGCAACTCCCCCTAAATAAGGGTTTTTTGTGTTTGTCCCATACAGAACAGCGGCAGACAGCTCTTCAGGGTGATTGTATGTTCCTGTACAAGTCGGAATCTCACATTTATTCTGAAGTATTCCCAAAGATGCAACTCCTCCGAACGAATGACCTAAAACTGTAACTTTTGCGACATCTACCCTGTTGAATAGATGCGATCCGGATTCTCCGCTCATTTGCTTAATATAATTCCATACTTGAGTAAACACTTTGTTTTCAGTCATATTGTCACCGGTAAAACTTTTATGATTAGGAACCGCAACAACAAAACCATATGCAGAAAGGGCTTTTGCAAAAATTGAATAAAACCCTTTGTCTACTTTTGCACCCTGCATATAGATCGCAGTACTCATTTTATCTGTATTTGAAAGAGGAACATATAGATCGACTAAGTCTCCCATAACATCAACTGAATATGTAAAACCTTTTGAATATATTCCTCTTTCAGGCATACCGGTTTCAAATCCTATAGTTCCGGCAGGAATTTCAAGCTCTTCATCTTCGTCAGGCGTTTCCTCATCTTCATCCCCGGCCGTGTCGCCGGTATTTCCTGTGTTCCCGCTATCACCTGAGTCACCAGTATTTCCAGTGTTTCCGGTATTGCCTGTATCGCCATTATTCTCTATCTCATCAACATCTGAGAGCTCATTAATTTTATCACTCACGGATTCATCAACATCTACCGCTTCATCTGTCGATTCATCATTGTTTTCGGAATCCTGACTCTTTTGATCTTTATCACCGCAGGACAACAAGAACAATGAAATAAACAGTAATATTAAGAACTTTTTCATTTAGACCTCGAATGTTAAAAAATGAAACTGCCTGGAAATTACTTCTGAACTGTATAAATGATCAGCTTGTTACTTTCGTAAAGAGTTACAATCAACTCACTCTGACCATCATCATCAAGATCAACTATCTTCATTCCGCCTGCCTGACCGAACTGTGAATTCGGAGCTTCGGGCTGTGATCCTACTGGCTCTCCGCCAATTACATGCTGAGTGAACTCACCTGCGGAAGTCTGCTGATACCAGAAAATTCTTGCATCACCGTCACCTGAAAGAGCGATGTCCATCAAACCATTACCTGTCAGATCGCCTATACCGAAAACACCTGGAGCCGCCATCGGTGCCATACTGCTTCCCTTTCTTGACTTTATGCCGTCAGAGATAAGCTTTTTTGTCCACGGCTGTGTCGGGTCTTCAGGAATATCAAACACAAAAAGCCCTTCCATTGCGCTGGATGAATTTGCAGCAGTATTAGTATGATTTGTTCCTACTGCGCGACGGACACCGTCGCCGTAAAGATCGTCAACTATGTTTATCTGGAACCCTTCACCGCTGTCATTGTTGATAGCATGCGGAGTCCAGTTGTCAATTGCAACTCTTTCAAGCCAGACAAACGATGGCTGTGCTTCGGGATCAATGAAATATTGAGCAGCTACTATATCCAAGTCTCCATCTTCATCAATATCTATAACTCTTGAAAAAGGGCCGCCGTGACTTTCTGAAATGAATTTCTTTGTTGTATCAAACCTTATTCCTGAATCAGTCCCTTTAAACCATAAAAGTTTTTCTTCACGCGCTGTAATTGAGCCCATCATGTTCTTTGTGAACTTCTCTGCTGTTGTAACAATATCTTTAATTCCGTCACCGTCAAAATCAACATATTCTATTCCGAAATAGAATGAAGGATCCCCCATCGGCACAATATCATGTCTTTCCCAAGTTCCGCCTTTGTTTTCCATCCAGAAGATCGTTCCACAGGGACCGCCAAGAGGATTTGCTTCACAGGCAAGGAATCCGCCTGGAATTATCAGATCAAGATCCGTATCACCGTCAACATCCGCAACAACAGGAGGATGCGGAAACTTTACAGCAGTTCCTGTGTCAAGCTGCTGTTTATTCCAAGTCGCAATATTTCCTGTTCCGTAATATATCTGGATCTTTCCTTCCATACTTGTGTTTGAAAAACCGGATGGACCGTATTCGCACGATATAATATCAAGATTTCCGTCAACATCCAGATCTGCAACTGTTACAAAAGCAGGATTGTAGGGGTTATCGTCAATTACATTTTCAACAAGTGTTATGTTTACTGCCGTGTCACCTGAATTTCCTGTATTTCCTGTGTTTCCCGTATCACCTGTATCTCCAGTGTTGCCTGTGTTCCCTGTATCGCCTGTATTTCCTGTATCACCGGTATCGCCGGTATTTCCAGTGTTTCCTGTATTTCCTGTATCACCGGTATCGCCGGTATTTCCAGTGTTTCCGGAATCCCCGGAATCACCGGTATCACCGGTATTTCCAGTATTTCCAGTGTCACCCGTTTCATTCTTTTCATCACCACATGAAATCAAAACCACAGCAAGAAAAATTGCCATGATTAAAACCATTAAATTTTTCATAAAAACCTCCAAAAAAGTGAAAATAAAGCAGCTTGCAGTCATTAAATTAAATAAATAGAAATGAATTTCGTCCTTATTTACAAAAATGTCCTTTTAAAAATGCTTTTTGTGGTTCGCCTTTTGAAAGATGTGCGGTAAACTACAGTTTCGTTAAGAACAGCTTCTTTACTGGAGAAAGAATCAGATCTTTAATTTCTTTAGACATTTCAATGGCTTTTCCATATCCAAGATCAATGAGTTCTTTCGGATTTGAAAAATCATTGTTGGGCCTGTCGTCAGTTGCAATTATTTCAACATCGGGCTTGTCTATCCCCTCTCTTTTTCTTATTCTGCTCGAAATGAACATTGCTTCAACCATAACTTCCGCACCGGTCTTAACCCTGTTAATGTCAACCGGCTTATAAGCATTTAAATTTACTGCCACAACATGTTTTATTCCTTTTTCTCTGGGAATAAAAACAGGCATGTTCTCATAAATCCCGCCATCAACAAGAAGTGCATTTTCAACCTTGTATGGAGCAAAAAATCCGGGAACGGCACACGATGCCCTTACTGCGTCTGCAATTTTACCAGTTTCATGAACAATTTGCCTGTGATTTATTATATCAACAGAATTACAGTAAAAAGGTATTGCTTCTTCACCGAATCTTTTTTCCTTAGTAAGTTCAAGCACTTTATGATATATTTTGCTTCCTGAGTCAACCCCTGATCTTGAAAAAAGATTTCTCATGCTTTCTCCAAACTGCAATGCTTTAGCAATAGTCATTTCAGGGAGGTGGAGAGTTCTGATGTCTAAATAATCCTTATAATCAAAATCATTAAGTATAAAATCCTCTATTTCAAGAGCTGTCATGCCGCAGCAGTAAAAACTGCCGATAATTGCACCTGCAGAAGTCCCTGCAATCATATCAGGTCTCAGTTTGTGTTCATCAAGAAATTTCAAAACCCCGATGTGGGCGATCCCCTTTGCTCCTCCACCTGACAACACAAGAGCCCATTTTCTGTTCCTGAAAAACATTTTTTCTCCTTAAAACAAAAAAACCTGCTGATTTTATACTTATTCAAATTATTTCGCAAACTTTAATAAGAAAAGCAATAACCAAACAATTTCAGCACCTTGGCGGTCTTGATTTATCAATCCGAACCTGCACTTGATTTTTTTCCGGTTCTACTTTAACGAAATGGACGAATCTCTTTTTCGGTTAAATTATTATCAATGCGTAAAATGGTTTTTTCTTAAATGAAAATATGATCCTCACACACACAAACGCTTTCCCGCTATTCAAAAAGCGGAAGCGGATCAACTTGCGAAAATTTAGGGGTGCTGCCAATCCCTCCCGACACACAATCTTGCGGCACCCCTTTCGCTTTTTTACTACATTATTTTTCAGAATTTTTTTGAATTATCTTAAATTGAGTTCTCTTTTGTATTTGATGATGTCAGATATTCCTGTGTATGTTTTGTATGCACCGGCTTCTTCAACCACTACCGCAGGAACCGATCTGATGCCGTATTTTCTTGTAACATCAAAATTTTCCTCTGCATCAATGACCTGAAGATTTGTCGTTCCCTGCATTTCCTCTTTTGCTCTCGGACAGTTCGGGCAGTGTTTTGTCGTAAAAAGCATAACTTTCTGCTGAAATCTGATCTCAGGGTCAACTCCGCTTCCTAGCCCCGGATTTATTAAAGAACTGTGAGAAACATTAGACCTTGATATTTCATCGCTCAACTTGCCGTTTCCTGTCGTAAAAAGAGTTTCCTGAGCTGTTTCAACTCTCTCTCCTCTTTTAAAGACATGATTCCCTGAATCAGAGATCTTTCTCATTTTCTCATGCTCAGGAACATATTCCTTTCTCTTCTCATATTCCTGCTTTTTCCCTTCATTCCAATGTTCGATCGGCCTGTAGTATCCGGTTATCCTGCTATAAACCTCAACTTTGTCGCCACATTTTGGACACATATCATGTTCACCTGCGAAATATCCGCATTTGTTACAGATGGTGTATGTGGGCGAGATCGTAAAGTAAGGAAGTTTGAAAGTGTATGATATCTTTCTGACAAGTTTCGCGGCAGCTTCCCATGAGGGGAGCTTTTCGCCGAGGAATGTGTGGAAAACTGTTCCGCCTGTAAATCTTGTCTGAAGCTGATCCTGGATCTCAAGTGCTTCAAACGGATCTGTCGTGTAGTCAACAGGAAGATGACAGCTGTTGGTGTAGAAAGGTTTCTCCTTGCCTATTGAGGCAGTTTTGATCTCGGGCCATCTTTCCCTGTCCATCTTGGCAAGACGATATGTCGTTGATTCCGCCGGAGTTGCCTCAAGATTGTAAAGATTGCCTGTCTCTTCCTGATATCTCTTCAATTCCTCTCTCATAAAATCAAGAACATCCTGAGAGAATTTCAACCCTTTCTGAGATGCGATATTCTGTTTTACCCATGATGCGTTAAGACACATTTCATTCATTCCGATAAGACCTATTGTTGAAAAATGGGCGTTGAAATTACCGAGATATCTTTTTGTGTAAGGATAAAAATTCTGCTCAAGAAGTTTCGTACAGACAGTCCTTTTAACTTCAAGACTTCTCTTTGCGGCACCCATAAGATACTGAAGCCGGCTGTAAAACTCTGCTTCATTCTTTGCATTGTGTGCAACTCTCGGAAGGTTTATGGTTACAACACCGACGCTTCCTGTCTTCTCACCGCTTCCGAAAAGTCCGCCCGTCTTTTTGAGAAGCTCTCTCTTGTCAAGCTGAAGCCGGCAGCACATACTTCTTACATCACCCGGTTTCATGTCACTGTTGATAAAATTCTGAAAATAAGGAGTGCCGTATTTTGCTGTCATTTCGAAAAGAAGCTTTGCATTGTCACTTTCCCAGTCAAATTCACTTGTAATGTTGTAAGTCGGTATCGGATACTGAAATCCTCTTCCTTCAGCATCACCTTCTATCATTATTTCAATGAATGCTTTGTTTACCATGTCCATTTCTTTCTGACAGTCGCCGTATGTAAATTTCTGTTCCTTTCCACCGACTATTGCAGGAAGATTTTTAAGGTCGTCCGGACAGATCCAGTCGAGAGTGATATTGCTGAAAGGAGACTGTGTTCCCCATCTTGACGGAATATTTACGCCGAAAACAAATGCCTGTATTGCCTGTTTGACTTCCTTATAATTCAATCCGTCAACTCTGGCAAAAGGGGCAAGGTATGTGTCAAAACTTGAAAAAGCCTGTGCACCCGCCCATTCGTTCTGCATAATACCGAGAAAATTGACCATCTGGTTTGCAATTGTATAAAGATGGCTTGCCGGAGCTGAAGTTATTTTTCCTGTAACACCGCCGAGCCCCGTTTCAATGAGCTGTTTAAGTGACCAGCCGGCACAGTATGCGGTAAGCATTGACAGATCATGAAGATGGAAATCGCCATTTTTGTGAAGTCTTGAGATCTCTTCATCGTATATTTCACTCAGCCAGTAGTTTGCAGTAACAGCGCCGCTGTTGTGAAGAATGAGCCCGCCAACGCTGAAAGTCACAGTTGAGTTTTCCTTGACCCTCCAGTCCTCGTTATTTACATAGCTGTTTATGATATTTTTATAGTCAACCATCGTTGACTTCATGTTTCTGAGCTTTTCTCTCTGCTTTCTGTAAAGAATATAAGCTTTTGCGACTTCGGTGTAACCAGTCTGCTCGAGTGTCTTTTCTACGCAGTCCTGAACATCTTCCAGCATGATCACATCGTCTTTGATCCTGGACTGAAAATTCGCAGTAACACGCAAAGAGAGAATATCAAGGATATCCTCGTTGTAAATCATTTCTGTTGCATCGAATGCCTTTTTGATAGCTTCTTTGATCCGGACAAGATCAAAAGTAACAAGCGAACCGTCTCTTTTCTTTAGACTGAACATCAATAAATCTCCGCCAGATAAATAGTTTTATAATTCCGACGAGGAGTAAATTACACTATCCCTTGTAGGTTGTCAACAAAAAACACACTAGATATTGTATTTTTTTGCAAGTTATTAAAATCAGTGATGTTTCTTTAAAATGCTCTAAAAAACCGAATCTGTAAACATTGTTCTGTTGTAGTACTGAATCGCCTCTGCAATATGTGATGCCTCTATCTTCTCTTTATCCGCAAGATCCGCAATGGTTCTCCCCACTTTCAGGATCCTCGAATAGCCGCGGGTGCTTATACCCATTTTTTCCATTGCATTCTTCAACAATTTTTCCGCACTTTCATCCAGCATGCAGTATTTATCTATCTCTGACGCCTGCATTCTTGCATTGGTATAAAAAGACATTCCTTCAAACCTTTTCTTCTGGATCGACCTCGCTTTTACCACTCTTGCTCTTATTTCATCACTTTTCTCACCAGTGCCTTTTGCCCGCAGATCCTGATAGGGAACAGAGTTCACGACTATTGAGATATCAATCCTGTCAAGTAACGGTCCGGAAATTTTCTGCTGATATTTATGAACAGCCGAAGAACTGCAGGTACATGTCTTTTTTATGTCAAAAAGATAACCGCATGGACAGGGGTTCATTGAAGCCACAAGCATAAAACTTGAAGGATATTTTATTGTATGCACCGCTCTTGAAATGGTTACTTCTCCATCTTCCATCGGCTGTCTGAGCACTTCGAGTGCGTTTCTGTTGAACTCAGGAAGTTCATCAAGAAAAAGAACTCCGTTATGTGCAAGACTGACCTCACCGGGTTTAGGCGGGCTTCCTCCTCCGACAAGTGCGATATGTGAACAGGACGAGTGCGGACTTCTGAACGGTCGTTCATTTATGAGTCCTTTTCCCTGAAGAAGATTTGAAACACTGAAAAGTTTTGTTGTCTCAATGCTTTCCTCTCTTTCCAGCTCAGGCAGAATAGTCGGGATCCTCCTTGCGAGCATTGTCTTTCCGCTTCCGGGAGAACCTACCATTAAAATATTATGCCCGCCTGCAGCGGCTATCTCTATGGCTCTTTTTGCCTGTTCGTGTCCACGCACTTCTGAAAAATCGTAAATATGTTTCTTTTCAATTTTCACATCTGATGTTTTGTGAAAATTGACCGGACCTTCCTTTAATAATTCCAGTATATCTCCAAGATTTTTCACAGTTATAACATTTATTTCGGTTATTGCAGCGGCTTCATCCCCGTTCTCGGACGGAACTATCACTCCAGAAAGCCCCGATTCTTTTGCCGTTATGGCCAACGGGAGAACTCCCCTCACCGGCTTGATATCACCATTTAATGCAAGTTCTCCCGCTATCATATATCTGTTTATCTTTTCCGGTTCCATGGAATATATTGAAGATATTATGGCAGCCGCTATCGGAAGATCAAATCCCGCCCCTTCCTTTTTAATTCCTGCGGGAGCCAGATTTATCGTTATTCTGTTCTGCGGGAACTTATGTCCACTGTTTATTATCGCCGTCCTGACCCTTTCCCTCGACTCCTTCACCGCACTGTCAGGAAGACCTACTATTGAAAATCCGGGAAGACCTTTCGAAATATCGACTTCTACATCGATAACACTTCCCTCTATTCCGGATATTGAACCGCTTTTGAGTATTGTGAACATTAGCACCTCTTTTAAAACAACTCGCTTTATTATATCTCTAATTTTTGTATGTCAAACTTTTGTTATAATCATTTTATCGACGGGAACAAATTGTCTTTCCTTTTAATTTACTAATGTTTTGTAAATGCTTTATAGTTGTGTGATATAAAAGTTGATTTTTCTGTAACCGGAAGATAAATTCGCAAGTCATACTGATGACCGGTAAAACGAACACCGGTGGTTATTGATAAACGGCTAAGGCAAAAAATGAATATAATCAGAATGTTAAGGATTTGTTGCAGAGTTATTCTGATACTATTGTGGACTCTGTTCATACATAATGTTTTTATTGATATTCCAAGACTGTTTTCAAAAAAGAGGCGGTTCCCCCGCATAATACATATCTGGGGAAAAGGTCTTGCGTGGCTTATGGGCATCAAAATACACCGGAAAAACAACCTTCCTGAACCGATGGGTGAAGTAATAATATCCAATCACCTCGGCTTTCTTGATGTGCCGATAATGTCAAGCATTTTTCCTGCCGTTTATATGATAAAAGCGGAAATAAAAAAACCGTTCTATTTCGGGCCGGCACTTTCAAGGGAAGGACACTTCTTTGTTGACAGGGAAGATGACTCATCAATGAGAAAAGCGGTAAAAGACCTTTTGAACTTTTCTAAGGATTTCTGCAGAATAATAATATTCCCCGAAGGTAAGGCAAGCCCCAATGCAGAACGGCTCCCTTTTAAGCAGGGTGCATTTGCAATGGCAAAAAAACTTGATAAAACAGTTCAGCCCTGTGTGATTGACTACCTTCCGGAAAGGTCTGTTCATAAATGGGATACAACAAAAAAAGGGCTCCCTCAACTGATCAATTATCTTGGAAAAAAAAGAATCGATGTCAGCATAGAGTTCTTTCCTGCTGAAAAGATCGAGGGGGAAACAAAGGATTTTGCTCAGAAATGGCACGACATTATTGAGAACAAACTTAAACAGTATGACAGTGAAAGAAATGGGAATTGATCTTAACGGAAAAAACATTGAAGCGGTTGTGTTCGACCTTGACGGCACATTTTATAATATCGGTTTTTTCACAAAATTGATGTTTCTGCTGCATAATATAAGAAATCTCTCCCTTTTCTCTGCTCACCGTAAAATTATGAAGACGCTCCGCAATGAAGATTTCGGATCGGGTGAAAAATATTTTGATACGCTGTTTGGTCGCATTTCTGAACTTACGGGAAAAAATAAGAAAAATATAAAGGGCTGGTATCTTACTGATTTCAGGAAAGATTTTATTTTAACGCTGGCAAAAAGCTGTAAAAAGAACAAGGATCTCGAAAGAGTTGCCGGGATACTGAAAAAGATAAACCTCAAAACAGCCATTCTTTCGGATTTCGGATTCATTGAAGAACGGCTCGAGGCACTGAATATAGACAGGTCTCTTTTTGACATTCTGGTTTCCGGTGAAGAAGAGGGTGCACTGAAGCCGCAGACAAGACCGCTTATTAAGATTTCGGAACATCTCGCCGTCAATACAGAAAATTCTGTTTTAATAGGAGACAGAGATGACACAGACAAAGCTGTCGCAGAAAACACAGGAATGGTTTTTATTGATGTGAAAAACATAAGCAATCTGGAAAATATTTTAAAAGTTCATATATCAGGAGTTGTTTAATGAAAAGGTATGACATCGCGATTATCGGAATGGGTGGCATTTTCCCCGGTTCTAAAAATGTTGAAGAGTACTGGAAAAATGTTCTCAGCGGAAAAACATTTATTACCGATATGCCTGAAAAATATTGGAGATGGGAAAATTTTTACAGCGAAGACAAAGGGCATACTGATAAAACTTACACCAAAAAAGGTTCATTTATCAGTGATTTCGA
The DNA here is from genome assembly GCA_017997475.1 of bacterium. Taxonomy (GTDB): domain Bacteria; phylum UBP6; class UBA1177; order UBA1177; family UBA1177; genus JAGOEX01. Next base: position 11,670 of record JAGOEX010000015.1, on the reverse strand, counting down.
GTTTCCTTTTGAAAAGTACAGATTTCCTCCCAACACCTGGAAAGGAGTTGACCATGCTCAGCTCATTGCTCTTGAAGCAACAAGAGAAGCTCTTGAAGATGCGGGGATCAAACCTCATAGCTCTCAGCTTGATGAAGCTATAACAATACTTGGTGTAAGCGGAGTCGATAACTATGCTCACGGCTGTGTTTATTTGAGGAGAAACAATTATTTCGAAAGGCTGCAAGACCAACTTAGAAAAAACGGTGTTTCAGAAAAAATAATAAAAGAGTTACATACTGAATTTGAGCAGGAAGTGTTTAAACGACATCCTGTAAAAATGTTTGCAGTTGGAGCTATTCCTTCTGCATTGTCAAACAGAGTTGCACAGGTTTTTGGTGCAAAAGGTTACAACATGACCGTTGATGCGGCTTGTGCTTCTTCTTTCGGGGCACTTGAAACTGCATGTCACGCTCTAATGGCTGGAGATGCAAGAGTTGCAATAACAGGAGGTGTTGATCTTGGTGTCAACCCTGCCGTATATATTGGATTCAGCAGGGTTGAAGGAATCAGTTTTTCGGGAGTGGCAAATCCCTTTGATCATACGGCGGATGGTCTGGTGATTGGTGAAGGTGGCGGAATTGTTATCCTTAAAAGACTGGAGGATGCTCTGGCAGACGGTGATAAAATAAAAGCCGTTATCCGTGGAATGGGAAGTTCCAGTGACGGTGCAGGTCAGGCAATATACAATCCGTCAGTAAAAGGTAGAGCGAGAGCATTCAAAATGGCTCTTGAGCGGGCTGAGGTTTCTTCTGATGATGTTCAGTTCATTGAAGCACATGCAACATCCACTGTTGTCGGCGATGCAAATGAATATGATGCAATAGCCGCAGCTTATGCAAAGGGAAGAAATAAAAACAATCCTCTTTACCTTGGGAGTGTTAAATATCAGATTGGACACTTAAAGGCTGCTGCCGGAGTTGCCGGCCTTATAAAAACGATTAAAGGAATGCAAAGTGGAACAGTTCCTCATATGCCTCTATATGAGAAATTGACACCCCATGTCAAAGAATCGGTTGATGCATTTGTCATACCGACAAAAATTGTTGACTGGGAACCGAATAAGAACGGTAGCCGGATTTCTGCTGTAACTTCAAGTGGTTTTGGTGGTTGCAACTACCATGTCATTCTTGAACAGGGAGAAAAGTATATCCCTGTAAATAAAAGACCTAAGATAGATCGTGAAATTGCCATTGTAGGTGTAACCTGCAGGGTAGCAGGTGCAGATGATATAGATACTTTCTGGGAAAATGTAACAAGCGGAAAAAAAGTTTTTTCAAAAGTTGATCCCAAAGAGCTTAAGTGGACCCATCATGTTGATAGCGGTCCCGAAAATGAGAGAATACATACAAAAGTCATTTCAAGTCTGAAACCATACAGCATTGATTATTTGAAATATAAAATTCTGCCGAAATCAGTTTCCCAAATATCGCCGACTCAGTTTTTGGGACTTGATCTCGCCGGACGGCTTCTTGAAAGTAAAGGTTTAAGCATAGCTCAACCTAAAAATATAGGTGTAAGTATCGGGACTGTTCATGATGATTCTTTCCCTGATATCTTTGAGCCTATGGTTTCTGATGAATATGCAAGTGCTGTTAGAGAAACTAAAATTTCTAAAAAACTCGATGATAAAATACTTGAAAAAGTTTTAACCGATACAAAAGATCAGGTAACAAAAGAAACTCCTCCTATCACCGAACACACCCTTCCCGGATGGATGGGAAACATTGTAGCAGGAAGGATGGCGAACAAGTTGAATCTTCAAGGTCCCAACATGGTCGTTGATTCTACCTGTTCTTCAGGGTTAAGTGCATTGATTCCCGCTATTTATCAGCTTGCTTTCGGTGATGTTGATATGATGATAAGCGGTGGACTCAATAGACAGTTGAATGATGTCTTTACTTCGGGAGTAAGTGCAATAGGAGCTCTTGCAAAAGAAGATGCCAAACCTTTTGATGAAGAGGGTGCAGGATATGTAATTGGTGACGGGGGTGTTCTTTATCTTCTTAAAAAACTTAAGAAAGCACAGGAAGACGGAGATGATATACTTGCTGTTATCCATTCCGTGAACGGTTCTTCCGAAGCTGAGTCCAAATCAATGCTTGCTCCTTCTGAAACGGCAGTAAGAAGAGCTATTGTCAAAACTCTTAAAAATACAGATATTGACAAATCGAGAATAGGTGTTGTTGATACTCACGGTTCAGCGAATAAAGCATCAGATGTTATAGAAGGAATCAGTGTGGCTAAAGAAATCGGTAATAATAAAGATGGCGAACCATTAAGTATAACGGCCATAAAAAGCCACATCGGTCATCTTTACGGAGGGTCAGGGGCATCTTCAATGCTGAGCGTTATACAGACACTCCGTACGAGAAAAGTTCCCGGTATCAGAAACCTCAAAAATATTCGACCGGAGCTTGAAGAAATACTTGATAAAGCTCTTCCGGTAAAACTTACCAAACCTCTTCACAAAGATTATGATGCCGGAGCAGTTCTTTCTCTCGGTCTTGGAGGAACAAACTATTTTGCAGTCGTATCACTTGGAAAAAATCAAAACAGCGATAGTAAAAAAATGATTACAAACTATGAATCTGAAAAGAAACCAATGAAAGTTGAAAAATCTGAAAGCGGAGTTGATATTTTTACCTGCAGTGCTCCTGACACGAGGTCTTTAAATGATGTTCTTGAACAGTGCATATCAAAAGGAACAGTGAGTTCTGCAGATTTTTCAGAAAATGACAGTGTCCGTTTTGCCTTGACATATAAAAATGAGAACGATCTTGTTACAAAACTCAGGAGCATTTCAAAGTTCGTTTCATCGGGACACGACCTTTCGCCTCTTGAAAATCAGGGCATTTATATCTCTACAGACAAATCGGCTGATGAAAAACTTGCATTCTGTTTCCCCGGACAGGGAACTCACTACATTTCAATGGGAAGGTTCATGTATGATTCAAACATGACTTTCAGGAATATAATTGATGAAGTGGATGTGCTTGCGAAAAAAGAGATGGATTTTGATCTTGTCGGGCATATTTACGGAGATTCTGAAAATAAAGAGATTGAAAAGAATCTGGGAACTTTGACAGGAGCACAGGTCTCTCTTTTTGCGATCGAGGTGGCTCTCGCTAAAGCTCTTGAAGAAAAAGGAATTACGGCTGATGTTCTTGTAGGACACAGTTTCGGAGAGATATCTGCTCTTGCCTTTGCCGGAGTATGGGATATCCCTACTGCTTTTAAAGTTGTGAAAGCAAGGATAGAGGCGGCTGAAGTTGCTAAAAAAGCTGCTCCTTTTCCACTTGGAATGATGAGCATTAACTGCTCTGAAGAGAAAAGGGACAAGCTTCTTTCCTTTGCGGGCAAAGATCTTATCCTCACAAATGTTAACGCACCCGGAAGATATATTTTTGCAGGAGAGCTTGAACTTGTTAAAAAGACAGTTGATCTGGCTGAATCATTCGGGCTTGAAGCAAGGGTTCTGCCGATAGGAAGTGCTTTCCATTCAAAATTCATGGAGCCGGCAAAAGATAAATATTTCTCGCTCCTTTCAAAACTCCCCTGCTCAAATCCTAAATACAGGATAATGTCAACAATTACAGGAGATTACATTCCTCAATCACTTACATCTGAAAAGATCGCAGATCACTTGTCATTGCAGCTTACCACGAAACTCAACCTGCCAAGAGAAATAGAAAGATTGCACAACGAAGGGATAAGTCATTTTCTTGAAGTCGGTCCGGGATGGTCATTAACAAAAATGATCGGTGAAATTCTAAAAGATAAGAAGTTTAAGGCAGTTCCCACTCTTCATCCTAAAATTGGAGATAGTGAGGTCTTCGCCAGAGCGATCGCTTTCCTTACCCTTTCAGGACACACGAGCGGGCAATCGCAGAAAAGAAGAATTTCTGATTTTATTACACCTGACATGCTTAATTTCATAAAGACAAGCTCTCCTGAAGTTTTTGAAAAACTGACTGAACTTCATGCACAGTTTGTAAGAGGAAGTCAACCATGTAGGGGCGAAACACCGTTTTCGCCCAGTCCGGCGAGTCCTGCAAGTCCGGCAAGTCAGACCAGTCAGACAAGTCCGACCAGTCCGACAAGTCAGAATTCTTCTTTCGACTGGGAAGCCAGAATTAAACAGGAACTCGCAAAAATGACCGGGTATCCTCTTGATATGCTTGAGAGCGAACTCGATCTTGAAGCCGATCTTGGAATTGACTCAATCCAGCGTGCAGAACTCTGGGTAAATTTAAGCAGAGAATTCAGCATACCTGAAGATGCAAGGCCGAAAGCTCCTGTCAGAACCATCACAGGACTTGCAAAGGCATTCAGTGAAGCTTCCTGTAGGGGCGAAACACCGTTTTCGCCCAGTCCTGCAAGTCCGGCAAGTCAGACCAGTCAGACAAGTCCGACCAGTCCGACAAGTCAGAATTCTTCTTTCGACTGGGAAGCCAGAATTAAACAGGAACTTGCAAAAATGACCGGGTATCCTCTTGATATGCTTGAGAGTGAACTTGATCTTGAAGCCGATCTTGGAATTGACTCAATCCAGCGTGCAGAACTCTGGGTAAATTTAAGCAGAGAATTCAGTATACCTGAAGACGCAAGGCCGAAAGCTCCTGTCAGAACCATCACAGGACTTGCAAAGGCATTCAGTGAAGCTTCCTGTAGGGGCGAAACACCGTTTTCGCCTAGTCCTGCGAGTCCGGCAAGTCAGACACCTCAGACCAGTCAGACACCTCAGACCAGTCAGACAAGTCTGACCAGTCCGACCAGTCAGACCAGTCCGATAAGTCAGAATTCTTCTTTCGACTGGGAAGCCAGAATTAAACAGGAACTTGCAAAAATGACCGGGTATCCTCTTGACATGCTTGAGAGTGAACTTGATCTTGAAGCCGATCTTGGAATTGACTCAATCCAGCGTGCAGAACTCTGGGTAAATTTAAGCAGAGAATTCAGTATACCTGAAGACGCAAGGCCGAAAGCTCCTGTCAGAACCATCACAGGACTTGCAAAAGCTTTCAGTGAAGCTTCCTGTAGGGGCGAAACACCGTTTTCGCACAGTCCAGCGAGTCCTGCAAGTCAGACCAGTCAGACCAGTCAGAACTCTACTGAGTCAGAAAAAAAAAACGAATTTGATATCGAATTAGATTCAGAAAAACCTTCTGAGTGGTCTCTTTTTACAAGAAACTGGGAATTCGTCCGTCCAGACGATCTTAAAAAATTCAACTGTGAAAATGTTGTTGTCATTGCTGAAAAAAAAGAACATGCGTCAGATTTAAAGAACGGATTAAAAAAACTTGGAATTGACTGTTCTATTAAAATACCCGCCGATTTTCTGAAAAAAGATCCGGAAAAATCACAAAAACTTCTGAGAGATTGTGATACTATTGTTTATCTGGCCCATTACGATCTGGTAAGTGCAGAGAGAAATAGTGAAAATGACAAGATATTCTATGAAACGACAAAAGAGCTTTTTGAACTTTTTAAGATGTTTTACGGAACAATTTCTGAAAATTCCAAAAGGATTATTGTCCCTGTCGCAAAAAACAGTGCTTTTGAAAGTGTTCCATTAAATGGTCAATTTTATTCGGCTTTCCCGACAGGATTTTTCAGAAGCATAAAAAACGAACTTCCAGATTCGCAAGTAATGATAATCAATTCAGATCCTGAAAACTGGAATGGAATAATTCTTGACAACATCAATGTCTGTTTTTCAGGATTTGATATGGGTTTTATAAACAACTTTCCGGTAAAAGGAGCTCTTTCCAAAGTAATTAATTCAAAAAATCTCGATTATCAGCTCGACAAGGATGATTCAGTTCTTGTAACTGGGGGTGCAAGAGGAATAGTTTTTGAATGCGTTGCGGCGTTATCGGCAAAAACGGGGTGCCGGCTTATTCTTACAGGAAGAACGACTAAACCGGGCTCAGAAATAGAAGGATTGTCTTTTGACCGTGACAACATGACGGCTTCGATAAGAGAACTGGAAATGAAACTTGTGAAGGAAAGAAAACTCTCTTTGAAAGATGCAAAAAAAGAGGCGTTGTCCTTAAAAAGTGCGTGGGAAGTTAGTGAAAATCTCAGAAGACTTAGTGACAGCGGTATAAACGCACGGTACGAAAAGTGTGATGTTTCCAACCCTGAAGAATTAAAAAAGCTTGTATCGAAGCTGAAAAAGGAAAATGTTGTAATAACCGGAGTAGTTCACGGTGCCGGTGTGCAGAGATCGAAAATGCTTCCTGACCTTGAAATGGATGATATAATCAGAACGATTGAAACAAAAATAAACCCTCTTTTTGCAATGCTTGATGTCCTTGACTGGAAAAAAATCAGGTTTTTCAACGCATTCACTTCGATTGCCGGACTTTTTGGAAATGCCGGACAGACTGATTACGCTTTTGCAAACGATATTCTTGCCGAAATGACCGTTTCAATAAAGGTTCGATACCCGCATATTCAGGTTTCATCAATTGACTGGACTGCCTGGAGCGGAACAGGCATGGTATCAAAAGAGGAGGCAAAAAGATTTAAAGAATCAGGACTTATCCCGGTTGACATCAAAAACGGTGTAAAAATGTTTTTAACGGCGGCTGGAGATCCGACTCATATCAGATTTGCCGTTTTCAATGAAGGAGCCGCTTTTGCAGGAGATGTCGTAACTCAATATTCGCTTTCGTCAAACCCGTTTAGGACTCTTTCTGAAACTCATTCCGAACCGATGAAAGTGAATTTCTCCTTAAAAAGAGATATCTACCTTCATCAGCATGTAGTTAATGGTGCTCCTGTTGTTCCCGGGACATTTGTTTCTGAAATATTTGCAGAGAACCTTCTTTCAAAAGGAAGTTCGATTAGCGGTCTAAAATTCAGACGACCTCTTGCGGTTAACAGTGATCACTTCAATGTCGAACTTGTAAAAAGCGGAGACCGGACATTCATAGTTCCGCTTGACAGACCGGTACTTGAAGGGAAAGGATTGGAAAATCTCAGTTTTTCTTCTTGTGACACAAAAACTTCATCAAAACCGAAAAAACCGGACTGGATAAACTTCAACATTGAAGAAATCAACAGAAAATTTGCCTTGAAAAGCGAGAAAAATTATTTTTATCAATATCTGGATGAGAAATTTTCACACGCATTAAAAACCGGCCCTATTTTCAGGGGTATCGTCTCCACCGTTGAAGAAGACGGAATATATTACAGCACAGTGGTACTCACAAAAGATGCAGTAGCTTCATTTGCAATCCCGGGGGAATTTAAATTCAACCCCGTACTTGCCGATATGGCGGTTCAGGTTGCAAGTGCCTGGAACATGAAAAAGCAGGATGTCATGGCCATTCCGGCAGAGATAGAATCTTTCAATGTTTTTGAAAAGACATCTTCTACTGATTCTGTCGTCGTCTGCAGAATGGTTGACATGACACCGGCTCAGGCAACCTTTGATGTCGCTGTATTTGAAAGGGACGGAAAGCTGATATTCACTATGGAAAAGCTTCTTCTTAAAACTATTGCGGGATTGGAGAAACAATGAAATACGATATAACTATTATAGGGTCGGGAATTGGCGGACTTACCTGTGCCCTCGAGCTGGCAAGGAACGGATATTCAGTCTGTGTAATTGAAAAACACAATCAGCCTGGCGGATATGCTCACAGCTTTAAAAGAGCAGGGTTTGAATTTGATATCTCTTTACACCATATCGGAGGATTGTCTAAAGGCAAATCAATACACGGGGTATTTAAAACTCTCGGTATTCTTGATAAGATCGGTTTCACTAAGAAAAAAAACATCTTAAGTGTCCGGTTTCCGGACGGGGAAAAGACTGTTCCGAATAGACCCGGAGCATTTGAGAATTTTCTCATCAATGAATTTCCGCAGGAAAAGGAAAACATTATAGCATTGATCTCCCACCTTAAAGACTTGCGGCGGCATATTATCGGCGGATGGATCGATCCCGATTTTGATGTTCCGATGGAAAAACTTCTTACAAAAGATTATCTCGACAAAACATTTCATGAACTGCTTACAAAATTTGTGCATGATGAAAAGCTCATAGCATATCTCAGTCAGTTCTGGATACTGATAGGTCTTCCTCCCAAACTTGTCAATGCCACTTTTGCCACATGTGTATTCAACAGTCATTTTCTTGAAGAGACATATGATATTGACGGAGGTGGAGCGGCACTGTCAAAAGCATTTGTTTCAAGAATGGAGGAACTGGGCTCAAAAGTCATGCTCAACTCAGAAGTTTCAAAAATAACCGTTGAGAACGGAAGGGCGACCGGCGTAGTCCTTAACAACGGAACAGTCATTAACAGCGAAATAGTCATATCAAATGTTGATCCTTATCAGACTTTTACTAAACTTGTTGCAAAAGAATTCACAAGCGACCTTTTTAGATTCCGTCTTGAAAAAATGGAAAAATCCGTATCTCTTTACAGTCTATATCTAGGACTTGACTGCAAACCCTCAGAGCTGGGGGTTCCGGATACAACATTTTTTTACAACCATTCTTATGAACCGCTTAAAGGTTATGCAAACATTCTTAAAGGAAACAGCGAATCTACTGACTGGTGTTGTACAAATTATGAAAACTCCCTGATAAATAAAGCTCCAAAAGGAAATTATGTGTTGACTTTTGTTGAAGTGACACCAACGGCAGACTGGCTTACACTGGATAAAGAATCCTATAAGATCAGAAAGCAGGAAATTCTCAACACTCTTTTAAATAAGTACAACAAATGCTTCCCCGGACTTAAGGATCATATAAAAGTAATGGAATTCGCAACTCCCAGAACAATGAACCGTTACACTTCAAATTGCGGAGGAAGCGTATACGGACTGGCACAGACAGTTGAACAATCCGCAAGCAAGCGGCTTAGAAACATAACACCGGTTGAAAATCTTTTTCTTACCGGTGCATGGACATGGTCAGGCGGCGGCTATGAAGGAGCAATTATGTCAGGCATTCAGACATCAGCTTCGATCAAGAAAAAATGGGGTTCAAAAAATGATGCCCTTCCGATAAAAGTCAAGATGGATATAGGAAAACCTTCATCAAGAACATACAACAAGTTTGTAAGGATATACAACAAAGATGTAAGTGCCGGCGGAATTGCAGACATGAACTGCTTTTTGCGACTTATGGACAGAGGCCGGGTCGATAGCGGTGAAGAGCTTTTCAATATAGCTGAAACTGAATCGCTTTTCACCCATTACAACATTCAGGTCTATTCAATAACTGTAAAAAAACACCGTGATAATTTCTCAGGCGATAAACTCAATGTTACAAGCAGGTACTTCAGAAGAACTTCTATCAGAATGGTCTGTCATCAGCAACTGATCAACAGCGTGACCGGAAAAGAGACGATCGATGCCATAGTTGAGCTGGTTCAGCTCGATGACAATGGAAAACTCATTGATATTCCTGCTGAAATAAACGATCCTACTGATCCCCCTGTAATTTGCGACATATCAAAATATGCCGTCTCTCTGAAGAAAAAATCTTCTCATTTTTTTCATAAAATAAGGGTCTACACTGAAGATACCGACCTTCAGGGCGTTACATTCCATGCAAGTTATTTAAGATTTTGTGAAGAAACACTTTTTGAATTTCTTGACAAGGTCTGCAGGTCTACAAAGAATTTTACCCACTGGGTCTATCCTGAATTCAACATTCGGTTTTTTAATTCAGCAAGAGTTGGAGAAATTCTTGATATAAATCTTACTGCTGACCTGACCTCTGACGGACGGCTTGTATTTTTTGAGACAATGGGTATCGAAGGGACGGACAAAATAGGTGTCCAGATCTGTTTTGATCTTGAGCTCAGGAACGATAAAAATGAAAAAGTGCCCTTCCCTGCTGAACTTAGAGAATTTATAGGGAGAGGATGAAATTGAGCGTAGGAAAATTTCTTTTAAACAAGGAAAATCTTAATTTTGTGGCAAAAAATTCTTTTAAATTCAGTAAATCCTACATTGTTGATGAGACAATGAGATATTTTGAAAAGAACGAGAAAGAAGTTCAGAAAATCGCAGAAAATCTTGAATATATGGGGCTTTCGTCAACTGGAGAAGGTCTCGACCATGCTCTAAAAGGGATTGCTGTCCATTATTTTGAAAAACTTTTCGTTCTGACAAAAAATTATGAAATGTTCTGGATAGCTAAAAACAAAATAGAGACCGGCTCCAGTCTTGAAATTATAAAAGAAGCACAGGATTCGAAAAAAGCAGTATTTGCAGCCCAGAGCCATTTCGGTGCATCGTATTTCATGAGCATAACATTCATGGTGAACGGTTTTAACATCGCTTCTGTCGGAAAATTCCCGGAACCTGTGGGTTCAATGATAAAGAACGGTTCGGAAACAATAGCCCAAAAATACGGAACAGGAAAAACAAAACTGATAAACATTGCAGATCCTGACTGTGATGTGGCTTATGAAATGTTCAGCACTCTTTTAAGAGGCGGAATACTTTCGAATGTGTTTGACGAGAACAATCAATTCTCCAATGAAGTCAAATTGTTAGGCAAAAAAGTGATGGGCGGATCAGGGATGGACATAATTCTGCAGAAATGGAATGATGAAAAGCTGATCGTTGTAACACCTTTCATTATAAGGACCGGCGACGACACATACCGGCTTGAACTTGACAGACATTATCTGAACAAAGGGAACATCATTCAGAGTTTTTATGATTCACTCGGAAAAAGGGTGGCTACACATCCTGATCAGTGGTATTTCATCCACGAACTTCACGAAGCAATACCTGAGTGATCTGTTTGAAATAATTTTTTCAATATCTCCCCTCTTGACTCATAAAAAATCGTGCATATAAAAAAATCCGTGAGCGAAAAAGCTCTTTAACACCTTGTTATTACTGGGCTTTATTAACTTTTGAAATGGAGGTTAATTATGAAGATCGTTCGTTACAGGGAACCGAACAGATTAGTTCCCGGATCATTTAACAACTGGATGGAAGATCTTTTCAGTGAGTTCTTCAACAACAATCTGGAAAGGATTCCCGCTGCTTCGATCTATCCGAAAGTTGACATCGAGGAAAATGAAAACTCCTATGTTTTCAAAGCCGAACTTCCCGGTGTGAGAAAAGAGGATGTTTCCATTGAGATCGACAACAGGGTTCTTACAATAAGAGGGGAAAAGAAAGAGGAAAGAGAGGAAAAAAGCGGAAATGTTTATCGGAAAGAGTCTTACAGCGGCTCATTTTCAAGGTCGTTCACTCTGCCTGAACATGTAAATCCTGACGATGCCGATGCAAAATATGAAAACGGCATCCTTTTCCTTTCAATTCCGAAAAGTGAAGACAAGGCAAAAAAGAAGATCGACATCAAATGACATCAGTGAAAATCCAGTTCATGAACCCGGTCAAATTGGCCGGGTTTTTTATTTAAAAATGAAAAATCCGGCTAAGGCGGCAAAATAGGCAATTATGATCATTCCGGCATACTGAACTGTCGGCCAGAACCATGAATCTGTCTCAACTTTTACAGCAGCAAATGTTGCAACGCAAGGAGCGGAAAGAAGAATAAAAAGAATGATCGCTATGGCTGTAGCAAGGGAATATCCCTCTTTGAACTTATTCTGCAATGCAGCTGAATTTTCATCTTCA
>JAGOEX010000186.1 GCA_017997475.1 bacterium | reverse complement strand
CTATAAAGGTTTGTTACTTTTAAGGAGTGTTAAATGAAATGGAATTTTTTTCTTGTTTTTTCGGGTTTTTTTGTTTTATCTGTTTTTCTTTCCTGCAACTCCTGTGATCCAAAGAATGACACAGACATCATTCCCGACAAAGACACAATCATTCAGACAGATGATGAGGTTCAGAATGATAAAGATACAAGTCAGGATCCTGACATAACGGCTCTTGATACCGATGTAATTATTGATTTTGACAATGAAACCCCTGATATGGATTCTGACACTGATTCAGTAATATGTCTTGATCTTAAAATTCAGCAAAATGTGATAAAATCGGGTTTTCCGCTGAAGGACAAGGATGGCAAGATAACATTCTGCCGTCCAGGGTGCGACACGCCGACCGAGAATGATCCACAGTGTGTAAGAAATCTGTGGGAATGGAACAACTGGGGAGTTTATCAGACATATATAAATGATGAGGAAAAGAAAACATCCCCAGAATGTTATCCATGGCCGTGTGTTATTGAAGGAATGAAAGCGTTCAGAGATGTGGCAAGTAAATGTGACAGATCACTTTCTGCCGGTAATTATTCATCTTCAATGGGAACTATTGGAGATCTGAGAGTTAGCGGAGGCATAGCCGGAATAGAGATGGGCGGATATGTTTCGGGATACAACTCTTCCAGAGCAATGGCATATCACATAGAAAAGGATGAATATGAACCGGTTGGTTACAGCGGAGCTTACACACAGTTCAATTACGGCAGATTCATTTTTGTTACTGCAAACGGAGATCTGTCAAAGGAAAATCATACCCAAATGTATATAATATCGGCAAAAAGAAACGAAAATGGAAGCTGGAAATATGAAGCAATATACGATGATGAACAGCACATGGGAGATCTTTCACGACCACCTTTTGTCGGAAAGAACTGGGTGTTGATTCAGGTGAATCACCGTATAACCGGAAAATATGAAGTTTTTTATTCCAAAGTTAATGATCCAGCCTCCCCGAACGGTACAGGGGATAAATGGGAATGGACGAAGTTTGCGCCACCTAAAGTATATGAGGGAAATATATCAGGAAATAGACTTACATTTATTATCGGAGACAGAGAAATTTATGTCTGTGACCTTGACAAGACTCCTAAGGAATTGACAGACTGCACAAAGATCAATAGAAACGGTGAACTCGGGCACGGACCGAGACTTGATCAGTTAAACCCCGACAGCCTTGTCTATAATGTTTACGGAGAGCCTAAATTTGTGGAAGTTGATTTGTCAGTGACACCGCTCAAATACACTGAGCACATAATAACGCCATCAGAACCAACAGCAGGAAGCTTTCAGCCTAATGATTTCAGGAATGGAACAATACTTTATTCGGAACTTTTCGGAACCAGTGGAGCGGACTTTAAACAGTGTTTCTACAACATGGAACAGAAAAAAAGCTACTGCCCGAATGAAGGTCCGTGGGGAGATAAAGAGTATCTTATGGGATTCGGGACATTTGATGGAATTTATCAGCTGTGGAAAGCCCCGGCAAGAACAAGTTGTTATGTTAGAGACATAAAATGCTGGTGTGAGGAAAATAAATCAGGATGTGAGACCATTTTCGGAGAATAGGGGGTAAAGATGAAAAGAAAACTTAAATTTCTTAAAGTAAAAGGGATTTTCGTTGCAACATTTCTTATTTTTGCAACACTTCATGCAATGGGTGCCCCAAACTATTACTCTGTGAGAGCTTATAATGCTTCACCTGAAGCAATTCAGTTTCTGAAATCAAATATGGAGAAAGTATATTATGACCGGTATGGAGTCCCGACCTTTGTTCTTAAGCTGGATAACTCAAATGTTCTGTCGCAATTTGCTGGAATCACTGTAAATTCCGGAATAACAGCTTCAGGATTTAACAATTTTGATTTTACCTAACCCGTTCGATTTCAAAATAAAAAGAACAGAAAGTTAAGAAAAAACTTTAATAAAAACAACCTCTTTGGTATATTGAATTGACTAAAAAACAAACCACCAAAGAGGTTAGGTCATGGTAGCACAGCGGAAGAAAGAATTCAAGGGAAAAATCAAAGGAATTGAAGAAAGCAATGAGAAGCTGACGGGAAGAGGCGGACTGCCTTTTGTGAGCCGTTATGTTGAACATCAGGGGTGGCTTTACGAAGAACTTTCGAGATTTGAGAGTTTGAAAATTCACCGGAAAGGAAGCGGTGTTTCGAGTATGATAATTCAGATGATCCTTAATTTCATAGACGGAACATCATTGAGTTTAAGCCGTTTTGATGAGTTGCGTAAACAAGAGGAATATGGTTCTGTTATCGGTGTTGAGCAGAAATATTTGGCGAGCACGAGTTCAATAAAACGGCTGTTGAGCAAGTGCAGTTTTAACAGAAATCGCGGATTCAGGAAGCTGTTTGAGCGGCTGTTCATCTGGCGTTTGAAGGCAGAAAAACCGCCATACATAATCCTTGATGTTGACACGGTGGTCTTTGATAACAACGAGGCAAAATGCCGTGAAGGAGTGAGCTGGACATATAAGAAAGTGAAAGGGTTTCAGCCGTTGATGATAAAATGGAACGGATTTGTTGTTTCATCGAGATTCCGTCCCGGGAAAGTTGTCGGGAATCATGGCACAGAAGTTGAAGAAATGCTTAAAGAAACGATTGATCTTATCCGCAGGAATTACCGTAAAGATATTCCTGTAATCGTCACATTTGACAGCGGATTTTTTGATCAGAAACTGATGAACTTTTTTGAAGAAGATCTTGAAGCTGGCTACATAATAGGCGGAAAAATGTTCAGTGACATTGCAGAAAGAATCATGCGGATACCGGAAGATGAACTCGGGATATTCAGGAAAGAAGGAAGCGGCATGGAATGGTATTACACTGAGTTCGAGGACAGACGGGGCACATGGAGCAGATCAAGAAGAGCGATATTTACAGGAGCGAGGTCGGACGGTGATCAGATGCTGATAAAAGGAGCCGGAACGACAAACATTGTTTATACGAATCTCGGCAGACCGAACCGTGTTTCCCGTGAACTTGAAAACACCGGCTGGCAGATAATTTATAATAATATTGCTGCAAACACGGATAAGTTGATAATGAATGTTGTGGATGACAAGGTTATGATGACAGATATTATGTCTGAAACCCCTGAAACAACAAGAATTGAGCTTAATTTGGTGGATGATTCAATTGTGATTGAAGATGTGGAAACTTCAGATATCTACGGAATTGCTGAAAGTTAGGGAGTAAAATAAATTTTGTGTAAAAACTCGTTGATGATAAGAAAGTGATGTCTTAAACGAGGAGGGATTTATGGAACTCAAGAAACCTGATTTTTCGAAATTGATTAAGGAAAAGGGATTGAAAACACTGGAAGATGTAAACGGACTGATGAAGGAACTGAGAAAAGGGCTGTTGGAAAGCATGCTTGAAGGAGAACTGGATCATCATCTGGGATATGAGAAATACGAGAGGAAATCTGAATCCGGTTCAAACAGTCGTAATGGTCACAGCTCAAAAAAGATAAAGAGTGAGAACGGAAGTGAAGAAATAAAAATACCGAGAGACAGAGAGAGCAGTTTTACTCCTCTGCTTATACCGAAGGGGAAGCGGAGTGTCGGAGTTCTGGACGAAGCGATCTATGCGATGTACAGCCGCGGATTGAGCTGTGAGGATATCCGTGGACTTGTAAAGGATATGTATTCGGTTGAAGTTTCAGCGGAATATATAAGCAGTGTTACCGACAGTGTTATAGAACATGTCAGGGCGTGGCAGAACCGTCCATTGAAGCCGTGTTATGCCGCTCTTTTTCTTGATGCGACATTTTTCAATCTGAGGCGCGACGGACAGATAAAGAATGTTCCGCTGTTCACGATACTTGGAATTACGCTTGACGGAGAAAAGGAGTGTCTAGGGATCTGGCTTGGAGAACGGGAAACCGCAAAAGATTGGATGGCTATATTGAATGAGCTGAAAAACAGGGGTGTTAAAGATGTTGTGTTTTTCTGCATGGATGGTCTTAAAGGTCTCGGAGATGCGGCAGCATCAGCTTTTCCTGATTCGAAAATACAGCGGTGCATCGTTCATCAGATACGGAATTCATTCAGGTATGTTGCATATAACGACCGGAAAAAACTGGCTAAAGACCTGAAATTAATTTACGAAGCCCCGACAGAAGAAGAAGGACTCAGACAGCTTGATCTTTTTGCTCAAAACTGGGATGAGAAATACTCTTACATAAGTCGATCCTGGCGTGAAAACTGGAAACATCTTTCAACATTTTTCAGTTATTCTAAAGAGTTGCGCAAAATGATCTACACGACCAACGCTGTTGAAAGTTTACATGCAAGCGTAAAGAACATTGCAAAAAAGAACAGGGTTTTCCCTTCTGAAATTTCATTGTTTAAAGTGGTCTTTATGGCAATAGAACACCTTTCAGGGAGATGGACTAAGGTGTGGAACTGGCCGAGGATTTATTCCGAACTTACGGTGTTCTTCCCTGAGATTATTAAGAAATATGAGAATTTAAATGGCTAACGGGAATGTACACAAAAAACTTGAAACTCCCGAAAGTTACGGTGCCTACTGTCTCAACGAAACCGGAACCCTGATAAAAGGTGGACTTGAAATGTCCGGTGAATGTGTTCCCTTCACACATCCGTGGTACAGATCATTTGCAACCGGTTCAACGATCTACAGCGTTGCAGGAAAAGGTGACCGGCTCTATGTCGGAACGAATAATTCAATAAAGGTTTATGACATATCAGATCCCGAAGCATTTGTCCTTAAATCGACATTCTCCACAAATAAGAGAGTTTATGACCTTGAAGTGGCTGATGATGATGTAATGTATGCAGCGACAAGCGGAGGGATATATAAACTTGATACAACCAATCCCGATACACTTTCCCAGATATCCTTCTACAGCACCGGATACAACTATCAGTACAGAATACAGCTTTACAATGACAAGCTCTATGTCGGTGACGATAACGGAATAAACATCCGTGACAAGGAGACATTCACCCGTCTTGCCTATGTCAATATTGATTCAGTACTTGATTTCGCCATAGCGAACGGGGAGATAGCACTTTACAGATCATCTTTCTGGAGTGCGGGACTCCATATCAGGGATGTTGAAACACTTAATCTCAAAGCTTATGAATATGCAGAATGTTATACTGGAGAACTCACCACAGATCACGGAGCATTCTATCTCTCCTGTGACGGGTATGAATACCGTTTTGAAGGAAGACCTGATACATATTTTAATTTCTATCCGCTTGACGGAGACATGAGAGAAATGCAGGAGAATCATG
>JAGOEX010000185.1 GCA_017997475.1 bacterium | reverse complement strand
GTACAGCAATATGGCCGATCCTGTTATAAAAACAGCTTTTCAGAAACTTACGGAAAATTTTTGTGAAGAGGTTGAAGCCGACTGTATAAACGGCTGGAGGATTGGAATCGGATCACTGGTTCCCTCTGAGTGTCCCGGTTTTGTTAAATATTCCAGGTACCAGGACCTTGATTTAAAGACAGGGGAAGTTGCAATTTTGCAAAGAACTTATCTGCATATGGGCAGAAGCGCGATTCTTCCTCAAAACGATGACATTGTAATGGTTATCAATGGACAATGCGACAATGTTACACATCGAGTCGGTTCGTACATCGTCGGACCTCAGACACAGATCGTTTTATATCCATTTTACGGGTTTTACGGCAAACCGATTCTGTTTACAAATGATTCTGCCGATCATGCCGTATATTTTCCGGTTCCTGCGATCAGCTTATCTGAGCGGTCATCTCTTGATCCGACTCTTACAGGGCTTATTTACACAAACACTTCATCAATATCAGTTATGTCAGTAAAAGGGACGCAGGAAGATTTGTGCAGAATAAAAGATGCCGGAATCATTTGTGATTCTCCTACTAAATGGGACATTGCACCGAAAATGACAGGAGAGGTCGTTATTGTTAAAATGGCGGACGAAAATATTAAAGCGGGCAAAAACTGCTCAGCCGCATTTCTTTTTGATTACAGGTGCGACGATATTAATAAACTGGGACTTAGAAGTTCTCTTTCCGGCACTCTCATTGATGTAAACAAAGCAATAATATTTGACTCCAATACATTTTTAAGAACTTTTAACAACACAAATTTTGAAGGTTCCGCAAAAGTCTCGCAAGTAAGTTCTTCCGTTCCTTCGACTGTTTATCTTGATGAAGAATATTTTCAAAGTATTCATGCGTACAAACTCCCTGATTACAACCATGCAATTCTTATAAGTCTTCGTAAATGCTGCGGTTGTGATCTTGAAAATGTCAGTTTTACAGGAGATGACCTTTCAAATACAGTTCTTGTCGGATCAAATATGAAAAATGCTTCGTTCACGGGAGTGGACCTGACCGGATCAGATTTAAGGGAAACTTTATTGACTAATGCCAGATTCAGCTCTGTTAAACTGGGTGATAATTATTTCGGTTGTACTGATTTTAGCAATGTTGATATGTCTGATCCTTCAGACAGCAGTAAAAGCACAGTTTCAGTTTCAAATTCATGCACATGGGATACTTCAAGTACTTATAACGGGATTACCGTTTCATGTGATGAACGCACAGCGAATTTAACATTGGCAAAAATACCTGTTCAGATACTTCCCAGAAAAAGTTGGAAAACCATAAATTTTAAGAAGACGACGCTTCTTGATAAAGTTGACGGTTATGATCTTTCGGGAATTGATCTTAGCGATAGCGACTTTACTGATTTGAAAGCAGGCGGAAAAGTTATGAACATGCAGGGAGCCAACCTCAGCGGTTCCAACCTTACAAATGCAGATTTTTCTTCAATTGATTTCAGTCCGCTGATAAAAGATAAGAATGCTCAATACTCAAATTTCTTAAATGCTGAGATCGGCGGAACAAGTTTTGCAAACGCCAACCTTGAAGGGGCTGATTTTAAGAATGTGAGTGTTGACGGAATGACCGGCAGTGTCAATTTCAGTTACGCTTTGATGATAAATACAGTTTTTGCCGATGCGGATCTCGGAAGAGCAGATTTTTCCTACGCCTATTTTTTCTCAAAATTCAGGGAAAATGTTGCGACTCAGAAAAAAGCCAAAGCAGAAAACATTGTAGCCCAGGATGGCGTTTTTACAGGAAGTTTCATGTCCAATATGAAATTCACAAATGTTGCATTTAAAAACGGTAATTTTAACGGAGCTCAACTTGTAGGGATAACTTTCAGTTCAGGCGATCTTTCCAATTCAAAATTCTCTGATGCATACCTTCAGGGAGCAGATCTGACTGGCGCATTGCTTACCGATGCTTCATTTTCCGGAGCATATCTTTCACTTAAAGACGGATACTGGCACTATTCAAGCGATGATGCAGAATGTTCAGATATCAGGATAAATTATAATAAAACAAAGTTGGGTGACACTTCAACAGTGATCTGTCCAAACGGTGAAAAAGGTCCATGCGATACTGATGAAAAACTCAGCAGAAAAGATAAAAAGACCGTGGAACCTCCATGTGTTGACGGAGATGAGGATATCTTCGGCGACACAGACTGCATAACTCATGAATATCTCGAAAAGAATACCATTCCCAAATGTGATCAGAGCAACGATGATGTTATGCAGTGCGGTTGTCTTATAGAAGGGGAATAAGGGAAATTTTTTTCTTGAAACACATTCTGATATGTGGTATAAATCTCCCTGTTTTTATTTAATATTCAGATTCGTTCCCGGAGAAAAATTCAATGACGGGTGGAAGTATAATACCGATTCTGATAATTCTTGCCCTCATACTTGTTGCAACAGTTCTGGTTTTTAATATTTCTTTAAGGAAACTTGTTAAAAAAAGGACTGCTGAGCTTGAAAGAGAGCACAATTTTCTTAATTATGCAATGGAAGCCACCCACACCAACATAAATATAACGGATTCTGATTATAATTTGCAGTATGTCGATCCAAACTGGCAGAAAGTCTACGGTGATCCGACGGGCAGAAAATGTTATGAATACTTCATGGGTAGAGACAAACCGTGTGAAATTTGCGGAATGCCGCAGGCAATGGAGAAAAAAGAGACCATTATTTATGAAGAGGTCATGCCGAATGAAAATAACCGTGTTGTGGAGGTCCACACCATCCCTTTTCAGGATTCAGACGGCAAGTGGCTTTTTGCTGAATTCAATGTTGATATAACAAGACGGAAAAAAGCGGAAGAAGTTCTTGTAACTGCTCAGCGGCTTGAATCACTCGGAATTCTTGCCGGCGGGATAGCACATGATTTCAATAATCTGCTCAGCGGTATTTTCGGGAGTATTGCCGTTGCTTCTGAACTGTCAGAAAATGAAGAAGCCAAAACCTATCTTTCACAGGCATCAGGTTCGATAGACAGAGCAAGAGGGCTTACAACACAGCTCCTGACTTTTGCCAAAGGGGGTGTTCCGGTAAAAAAGATAGGATCTCTATCGCCGTTTATTGAAGAAACAGTTAATTTTGCACTCAGCGGGTCAAATGTTGTATGCAACTTCAGAATATCTGAAGATCTCTCAATATGTGAATTTGACAGAAACCAGATCGGGCAGGTAATTGACAATCTTGTTATCAATGCAAAACAGGCGATGAATGACAGCGGAACCATTGAAGTGACCGCTGAAAATACAACAATTTCCGGCAATGAGAAGAATGAGCTTGAATCGGGAAGATATGTCAGGATAACAGTGAAAGACAGCGGAACAGGCATTCCCAAAGAAGTTCTGGCTAAAATATTCGATCCGTTCTTTACCACAAAATCAAAAGGTGCAGGACTTGGACTTGCAACATCGTATTCGATAGTAAAGAGGCACGGAGGTTTCATCGAGGTGAAATCTGAGATAAGAAAGGGGAGCACATTCACTGTTTTTCTTCCTGCCGCAAATGGAGTAATACCTTCAGAAAACGAAAATAATAATAATATCGGGCACATCGGGTCAGGCATGATTCTTGTAATGGACGATCAGGAAATCATAAGACTTACTGTGGGCAGGATGTTTGAAACATTGGGATATAGAGTTGTTTTTACAGAAGACGGCGCATCTGCTGTCGAATATTTTGAGAAAAACGGGTCAAGCATTAAAGCCATGATGTTCGATCTTACAATTCCCGGCGGAATGGGCGGACTTGAAGCAGTTTCAAAGATCAGAGAGATCGATAAATATGTTCCAGTCTTTGTTTCAAGCGGCTATGCTGATGACCCCGTCATGGCAGACCCTCAGAAATACGGTTTCACCGCAAGCATCACCAAACCGTTTACAAAAGCAGAGCTGATAAGAGTGTTGAATGGGTATATGGGAAATAAGTAGAAATTGCAAATCCAGATGAATTTTTTCAGAAAGTTATTACCTGATCGCTGTCAGTTACCCATTCGGCAAGAGTTGCCATCGTTGATTTTTCAGCACCTTCAAAATAGGGATGGTTCTTGTGGATTCCGCATCGTGCCATACATGTTCCGCAAACTTTTACAACGACTCCGTTTGAAATAAGGTCTTTGAGCATCTGTGAAAGATCCTGATCGTATCCGGCAGGCGGTTTGCAGACATCTCTTGCCATATCAACCGAATCATTCATTAGAAAGATCCTCACATCGTTGCCGTTCTTCCTCAGTGTTCCGGCAAGCCGAAGTCCATTCCATGTAACATCAGTCGAATCATAGGGCTCGCGGTTAAAAATGATAAGAATTTTCATGTGTTCCTCCTTCTTTTTGTTGAGGTTGAATAAACTTTAAAAACAGTCAAGTGCACTTTACGCTTTTGGGTTAATTCAGTCAAGTGCACTTTACGCTTTTAGGCAAATTCAGTCAAGTGCGGTTTGCTTTTTTGGTTGTCCGGCATCTTTTTCACTTATCTTTGACATAATTATCAATTGTAATAATATCAGGTCGAAACTGTTCTTAAATGATGGAGAGTTCTATGTTTTTGGCGATATTATCGATTGTAGCAGGGCTTGCACTTTTGGTCTGGAGTGCAGATAAGTTCGTTGACGGTTCTGCATCAGTCGCAAGGCATTTCGGAATGCCGGCGCTTTTGATAGGAATGGTAATTGTAGGATTCGGCACTTCGGTTCCTGAGATGATAGTTTCTGCTTTTGCATCTTTAGAAGGCGCATCAGGCATTGCACTCGGGAACGCATACGGCTCGAACATAACAAATATTGCTTTAATACTTGGTGTAACAGCTTTAATAAGCCCGATCGCATTTCACAGTTCTGTCATGAAAATTGAGCTTCCTATCCTAACTGCAGTCAGCTTATTTGCCGCATTCCAGCTTATTGACGGTGAAATAACCAGAATTGATGCGATTCTTTTAATTGCTGTTTTCACAATATATATGATATGGGCTGTCCGCAAGGCACTTCGTCACAAAAAAAGTAAAATGGCAAAAGAGTATGAAAAAGATATTGAACAGATAACAATGTCTCTTGGCAAAGCTGTTTTCTGGCTCTTTGCAGGACTTTCCGTTCTTATAGCCAGTTCAAGAATGCTTGTCTGGGGAGCAGTTGAAATAGCACACCATTTCGGTGTAAGCGACCTTATAATAGGTCTTACCGTTGTTGCTGTCGGCACATCGTTACCTGAACTTGCATCGTCTGTTATGGCGGCAAGAAAGGGTGAACACGACATCGCTCTTGGCAACATAATAGGATCTAATCTTTTTAATACTCTTGTCGTAGTAGGTATTGCGGGGATTATAAAGCCGCTGACAGTTCAGCCTGAAGTT
>JAGOEX010000184.1 GCA_017997475.1 bacterium | reverse complement strand
TCATATCCACATGGTTTTTCTTCAGCCAGTCATAGCTCTTTCTCATTTCATTATCAACGAACAGCACCCCTTTTTTTGCCATGTCCATTGACGGATCTGCTTCTTTGACTTTAAGGTTTCTAAGCTTTCCAAGACCTGAAACGATGTGCTGAGTGATATATCTGCTTTCAGGTAACCCCTGAAACCATGGCCAGCCGCCGTTGTAACCCTGTAATTTTCTTAGTTTTTTCAGCGCAGAGTCAAGTTCATTCCCCATCCTGTTCAGATCAAAAAGAAGTGCAACTCTTTTTTTATTCTGTTCTTCGTTCTGTGCATCCAGAACCCACGGAGTTTCAGCAAGCAGAACGCTTTTAAGCTCTTCATTTTTCTGAAGATTTGAAAGCAATGCATCTGTGTTTTTCCACTGATCGAACACTTTTTTAATGTTGGGATTTGAATTTGCAATGTGACTTGCAAGAGAATTTGCATAAAATCTTGAAAATATCTGCTCAGCACATTCGTAAGGATACTCCATCAGATACGGCAACGCCTGAACCGCATACCAGACAGGATTACTTGTAAATTCAAGTGTAAGCTTGTGATTTACAAGTGTGTCAGAACTCTTTGAATCCATTAGCTTTTTAAACAAGAACTCTCTTTTTTCATTCGGCTTTAAAGGTAATGGCAGAGATTCCGTCACAAGGGCTCTGTTTGATAAAACCGGCAGAGTTTGCTCTTCTCCATCGCCCTGATTCCCAGATTTTGCAATGATCCGCCAGGTAACGGCACTAACTCCGAGAGGAACTTTAACCGGCCAATTAACTACTGTATTTTCTTTGGGTT
Organism: bacterium; assembly: GCA_017997475.1. Lineage (GTDB taxonomy): Bacteria > UBP6 > UBA1177 > UBA1177 > UBA1177 > JAGOEX01. The sequence continues at coordinate 4,641 of JAGOEX010000184.1, read as the reverse complement.
TTATCGCAAAATCCTGAATGGGAGCATCGTTATTAAGAATCTTATCAACCGGCTTCATGGTCATTGCGTCAAAAAGATGAAGTTCTGCTTTTCCGCTTATCACTTTATCGATCATGCTTGTTATCTTTGCGCTGATGATCACAGAATCACCCTCTCTTAAAAATCTCGGCATATTGGGCATCACCATGATGTCTTTCTGAGTGACAGTTTCCTTTGAAATTATACCGGTTTTCAGATCTTTTGTGTGGGCAAGCCCCATGAATTTCCATTTTGTAAGTGCTTCAGGAATGGTGAAAGAAATGATCACTTCCCCTTTATCGTTTGTATTGAGCATCGGGAAGAAGAATGCGGTTTCATTCATGTTTTTGCGGATTTGCACCTGTGTTTCAGGAGCATTTGCTTTATCGGGAGATCCACCTTGATCAAGGTTTTTGCTTTGTTCACCAGCTCTTGTATCAATCAATCCGCCAGCTCCCCGCATGCCCATTTTATCTTTTTTCATTGGTGCCGATTTATCTGACTCTTCTCTTTCTTCAGCCACAGCCGCAGAGCCAAGAGCAATAGTTTCGTCGCCATCAAACGAGTCAACAGAACGGGATCTTGCAGCTGAAGCCGGCATCGGCATGTTTCTGCTGTAACGGTAGCCGTAATAATTATAAAAATAATTGCCGAACCAGTTAAGTGTGTCATAATACAGGTAATTTCCGCCATAATAGCTGTTCCAGTCAAGCTGATATGTGACGGACCCGGCAGTTCTATGGGAAATGTTCTCAATCCATTGATTCTGAAAATAATTATGAGGATGATGTGCAAGATACCAGCCGTTTGCCCTGAAACTGTCAAGAGATTTGTCATAAAGCGTTGCAACCATTTCTGCTGCTACCGCCTCTCCCTTTGATCCCGAAATCTTGATTTTCCACTCTTCTTTCTGCCCCGGGTAAAGTTTTTCTCTGAATGAAAGAGTTTCTATTTTCAGCTGCTTATCTGTCCAGGGAACCTGGATTACGCCTGACTGGTGATACGCTCTGCCGTTTTTCTGGAACATTATCGAATACCCGATGTTACCTCTGTCTGATTCGGTCACAGGGATGGAGATGACTTTCTTTTCCTTGTTTAAATTGATGAAAGTTGTTTCGCTTTTTTTGTTTTTGCGCTGAATTTCAAAAATTACAGAAACATTTTCTGCACCGCTCCCTATCACGAAATTTCCGCTGTTTCCTGGCTCAACTGTTTGGTTTACAAGGGAAAATCGATTAAATATTTTTTCAGTCATTACTCCATTCTCAGGTTTATACGCTGAAAAATATTTTTTATATTCTATTTTTTCACCGTATTTGTCTTTTGTTTCGATCTCGACAAGATATTTGCCGTCAAGCCACTGATCTGCTGTTTTTATAATTATTTTTTTCTCTTTTGAAGTGTCAAATTGTGCCGTAAACACCTGTTTTTCGATCTTTCTTTGAGTTATATCATCTTCAGAATCATAAATATCAGATTTAAAATCTTTAACATATTCCTCTTTTGACATCAGGAACTTATCCGGCTTGTTCCAAAGCCGTTTTCTTAATAATCTATCCGGTTCCTGCAGTTTTGAGATCTTGACAATTCCCTTTGCCGGCTCGAATTCACCGTTTAGGTTTGCCGTGGCTATTTCAAATTCAAGTTCTTTCAAGGTGTTTATTTCATTGGGAATGTTTTCGCTGACTGACAACGCGAGGTATCCAACGCTTACTGTTGAGGAAGTGCTTCTTGTTTCTCCGCTGATATCTGTGACATCGGCTAAGATCCGGTAACTGAAAACCGGCTTTCCCTTTTCAGGAACAGATCTGTCGGGAAGTGCTTTGAACTCAATTTCATAAATTCCCAATGAATCGGTTGTTGAAACACCTTTTGCAATAACTGCCGACTTTGAAAGAGGCATTGAATAGTATCCCCAGAAATAATAAGGAAAATGATAAGTCCTTTCAACTTTCCATGAAACTTTAGCATCAGTGAGTGGAGCACCGGAATATGAAAATGCCTTCCCTTTCACTTTTACGAGGTCATTTATTTTAAAACTTTCTTTAACCGGTTCGATATTTGTTTCAAACTTAGGTCTTTTATATTCTTCTACGCTGAAAGATACGGCTCCGTTTTTGTTTCTAATCGTCATGTTTCCGCCAAGAACATTATTCGGAGCGGTGAAAGACCCCTGAAAAGAGCCGAAATCATTGGATTTTAAGTTCAAGCTTGCGATTTTCTGCCAGTTCACATCATAAAATTCAACCACGGTTTTTTTGTTTTTAAGAATTTCCGGTTTCTGCTCTTTATCAAATTTAAGCATTATCCCTTTGAAATAAACTGTCTGACCAGGCCTGTAAATTGCCCTGTCGGTGAAAAACACAGTCTTTTCATAAGCTTTTGGCTCTCTTGGATACGGTTGATAAAACTCTGTTGAAAGCTCGTTCCCGTCTTTGGAAGCAAGAATGAATTTATGTCCGTAAGAATTTCTAAACCACCCTTTTTTATATGTCGCCAGACCGGAATCGTCTGTTTTAAGGGTATCAATGTGCTTAGTGACATAACGGCTGACACTGTAATCATATTCTTTCTCAAAAACCTTTATTTCCGCCCCTTTTACCGGCTGACCCGATTCTCTGTCTGCAACAAGAAATTTTGTTCTGTTCTCTTCATTTGTGCTGATGACAGACAGATTTGAAATCTCGGTAAATGCATAAAACAGAGCTTCTTTTGCAAATGAATACTTTTTGTCCGTTCCTGCAGCTATTGCATAAATTCCTTTTTCAAGAGCCGGAATTTTTATTTCTGTTGAGTGGTTTTTCAGATCTCCGTCATCTGGAAGTTCAACCGTCCATTCTTGAAGAGGTTTTTTATCAGCAATGATCTTTGCCGCTTTTGACTGCTCTACGACATATTCTGAAATGTTGTTTTTTTCTTCTCTTGAAACTTTAACTACTTTAAAAAAAAGCTTTTTTACATTTGTGTAATTAACAAGAATTCTGAACGGAATTTGGGGAGTATTGACTGCTTCAACATTAAAATAGATGTTTTTTGTTGTTATGGAAGAGATGTGTGCAAGGCAGAGATCTCCGGCTTCAGAGTTCTTGTAATTTTTAATGACTTTTTCACAAAGTTCTTTTGATGTTTTGAGGTTCCATTTATTTTCGGGATTGTTTCTGTTGTAATGCCAGATGGCTTTTTTATATAAAATCATTGAATTCATACTGTTTGAGGAATATTTCTTTTCAAGAGATTCAAGCGCTTTGTAATATAGTTCCTCGCTGTTTTCAAGAACCGATTTTTCTTTAATAAAATCGAGCCGTTTCAGTTCAACATCTATAAGTGCTTCAGCATTTCCGGTTTTCAAATGGTGCTTTGTAAGGTCTTTAAAAATATTGAATGCATAAAACGATGGTGAATCGTAACTGTCTGATTTTATGTCAATTTTTATAAATTCCTCTGCAGGTGAAAAATATTTATCACTATCCACTTCAAAAACATTTGCCGGCTCAGTCAGTTGGGTTTCGCTGTTTGAATAGAAGTCAACCGTGCGGTGGGCAAGAAAGTCATAAAGGGACGGTCTTAAAACGCCCGGCTTTGTCCCTTTCACGATTATTTCGTCAAAAAGGGACAGGTTGATATTTTTAAGATTTTCGCTTTCATTGAGCGATTCGTTGTAAAAAGTTGTAATTCTTTTGAATATTGTTTTCAAGTCCCATGTGGCAATGTCTCCTGTTTCATTTCCCGCCGTTTCTGTTCTGTTGTAGAATTTGTAGCGGTTACTGTTGAAATAGTTCCAGTAAATCTCTGCAAGCATTGATTTCAGAATCGCATTTGCCGGGAATTTTGCTTTCACGGTTTCATCTTCAAGCTCTTTAATAACTGCCGGCAACTCCTTTTCTCCGATATTCATAACGAACTTTGTTTTGAACAGAAGCACTTTTATTAATTGAGGAGCGTTGTTTTCGCTGATTGCAAGTGTTTGAATTTTCTCAACTGTTTCAAGAGCAGACCTCGGTTTTCCCTCAGATTCAAAGCCGGTGACTTCTTTCCATTCGTTTTCATAACTGCTGAACTTTTCAGGTGGGATATAAAGGTCTTTTGCAGCTTGTTTCTCTTTTCTTTCCTCAGTTTTATCACCTTCCGGCTTTCCGCAGCAGAAAAGCATCAGAAACAAAACGGCTGAAGCAAAAACGATCAGTTTTCTCATAATTTTCTCCAAAGATGGTTGCGAAACAGAAAATTATAGTGAAAAAATGAATGTTTATCAAGTTTTGAGGAATTGCAAGGTCAGTATTTTTTGCCTGAAACGACCTGGGCGATGTTATAGTTTTCAGAACTCATTGCATCAAGATTGTTAAGAATATCAATGAAATGTATAGCCGCGCCTCCTTGACAGACCTTTTCTCTTATTCTGTCAAAATGTTCGATCTTGGCATCTTTTACCATTTTTTTAAGCCGGATGCTCTTTGTAAGGGCTTTTTCGGTATATGACGCTGTTTTCACATCACTTTTAAAGAATTCCATCGATTCAGAAAAATAACTGATATTCTCGTCAAGGATCCTGTTGATAATTTCTACGGCATTATCTGAGAAATCGATCTGTTTCCTTCTCATTTTATCAATGATCACAGAAATGTT
>JAGOEX010000183.1 GCA_017997475.1 bacterium | reverse complement strand
TCTCAGCTTTAATCTTGCATATCCGCTGATAATAGAAGAGCTTGTCAGACAGTCCGGCACAGAGAAATGGGATAGATACACAGATATGATGATAAAGGAATACGGAGCAAAAATAAACATGGAAAACTTGAACTGGGAGTAAATAATGGCTCTGAATTTAAGGGAACTTGAGCAAATCACAAATGATATAGCCGGCAGAGCCGGAAGATTGTCAGAGTCGCTGAAAATTGATTCAAAAAGGAACCGGCTTAAAGAGCTAGATAATCTTCTTAACTCTCCTGAAATATGGAATGATTCCTTAAAAATGGCGGCACTTAACAAAGAAAAGAGAGCAATACAGAACAGCATTGTTCTCTTTGATCAGTTCGAGTCGAAGTTTGATGAATTGAAGATAGCTCGGGAGCTTTTTGAAGAAGACAGCTCTATGGAGCCGGAAGCGCAGAAAGTTCTTGATGAAACTAATTCCATACTTGACAGGATCGAATTTCAGAAAATGCTCGGCGGAAAGACTGACATACTGAATGCGATTGTTTCGATCAATGCCGGGGCCGGCGGAAGGGAATCGCAGGACTGGGCGGTAATGCTTTTCAGAATGTACACAAGATGGTGCGAAAGAAAAGGATATAAGCTTGAGATTATTGACAAAGTCACTGGTGATGATGCCGCGGGAATTAAAAATGTGACTTTAATTGCAGAAGGTGATTATGCACATGGATACCTCAAAGCGGAAATTGGTGTCCACCGCCTTGTGAGAATAAGTCCTTATGACGCAAATAAGAGAAGGCACACCTCTTTTGCCAGTGTTTTCGTCACTCCTGAAATTGATGATTCAATTGAAGTGGAAATAGATGAAAAGGATCTGAAAGTTGATACTTTCAGGTCAGGCGGGGCAGGCGGACAGCATGTCAACACTACAGATTCAGCAATAAGGATAACTCATCTTCCGACAGGCATTGTGACTCAGTGTCAGAACGAACGAAGTCAGCACAAGAACCGGGCAACGGCAATGAAAATTCTCAGGTCTAAACTGTATGAGTTTGAAATGAAAAAGAAAATGGAGGCGATCTCTGAAAATGATAAGCAGAAAATGGGAATAGATTTCGGCAGTCAGATAAGAAGCTATGTTCTTCATCCGTATAAAATGGTAAAGGATCACCGGACAGATTTTGAGACCGGAAATGCCGAAGCAGTCCTTGACGGTGAAGAGATCCTTGATAAATTTATGGAAGATTATTTACTTAAAACGGGTAAAAACAATGAAAAGTAAAGCGATCAGCAAAATCGTGATTTTTTTAACAGCTTTTTTGATCCTTTCTTCATGTTCGGAATTTCTTCTGATACCGATAACTGTTGACTATCCTTTCGATAAAGACAGTCCTTCAAGCCCTTCTGAATATGAGATTGATATTGATGAAGGATTGGGGCTTCTCAAAGGGTTGATGGCAAAAGATGTTTCAAAGACAATTCTTGAAAATCAGTTGAAAAGCCAGTATCCGGGAGCTGATGTCACAGTTTCAGTTACAAGTTCAGAAATGTCGCTTGATAACATTCTTGAGCTTATAACAGGTGTCACAGTTTCAAGAAAAATAGATTACACAGCAACAATAAAGCAGGACGGTCTCCCCGACATCACCAAAGACGGTGAAGAGACTATAACGGTTTCAATTTGTGATTTTTTTGACGGCGTTCAGACGGTTGACCCTGAATTTAATGATGAAGGGGTGCGATTGACCATTGTGAATGTCATAAAGTTCTGCAAAATGACTGAAAAGGAAAAGAAGGAACAGATCGATCACTGTAAATTGAATGATCTTACAACGGATGAAAGAAAAAGCTGTACACATGTAATGGTCAGACACGAAAACACTTCAATTTCCATTATGCTCGCAGAAGTTGAAGAGCTGAAGGATTATAAAAAATTTCTCGACAAAATATATTCAGCGACTCTCAATGACATAACTTTCACAATTCTTGAAAAGCCGGATGTTCCTGTTGAAAATACCAGTTTTGTTCTTGAAGCCGAACTTTTTGCTCAGCCGGTCAGCAGTTTTAAAGCAGACGGAACAAAATGCGATTCTTCTTCAGACGAAGGATGTGTTTCAAAAGGTGTTGATTTTGAAGGAAATATTGAAAATTATTTCAGTGATGATGATAAAATAAAAGAAAGATATCTAGTAGGAGTTTTCGGCACAAGCACTTTCGGTGATTCAGAGAAGCTTGAACTGCTGTACACTTACGAAGGGAAGGACATTTTGCAGAAATCGATAAAACATCTTGATTTTCAGATAGGGGCAAAAAGCTTTTATCTCTTTTTTCCGGGTGCGCAAAGACCGACTGGAAAACTTACCGCCGACATAAAAGCAAAACTGTTATTTAATGTTGAACCACTTTAAATTAGATCCGGAGCATATCATGAACACTTATTTTGTATGGAACGCAGATCCAGTCATTGCCGTATTAGGCACTCTTCAGCTTAGATATTACGGCATTTTTTTCGCATCTACGATACTTATCGGCTTTTTTCTCATGAGAAGAATTCTCAGAATGTACGGATACAAAGATAAGATGGCTGATGATTTTCTTGTCTGGGGCGTGCTTGGAGTAGTTATCGGAGCACGGCTCGTCCACTGCTTCTTCTATGAACCGCAGTTCTATCTGTCAAACCCTCTTGAGATCCTTAAAATTCATAAAGGCGGTGTTGCAAGTCACGGTGCTACAATAGGACTTATAACAGCAGTTCTTCTTTTTATAAGAAAATACAAGATCAAATTTTTTGAGCTTTCTGACGGAATAGTTTTCGCCGCAGGCGTCGGGGCGACACTTGTGCGACTCGGAAACCTTTTCAACAGCGAGATCGTAGGTAGAGAAACAACTGCTTCCTGGGGCTGGAAATTCATCCGTAACAGCGCTGATTCTCACATAGCGAGGAACCTCGCAACAGGCAAGTGCGACATATCAAGTATGGACTGTCTTATCCAGTATTGGCCGGTCAGACATCCGTCGCAACTTTATGAAGCAGCAGGAGGGCTCACGATCCTTCTGATCATGCTTGCCGTTTCTTTTGTGTTTAAGGATCTGAAAAAGCCGGGGATCTATGTCGGAATATTCCTTACCGGTTATTTCACATTCAGATTTTTTGTCGAATTTTTCAAAGAACATCAGGTCTTTATGGATGGCACTCTCGACATGGGACAGTATCTGAGCTTTCCGTTCATAATTTTCGGCCTTTTTGCTTTTTATTATGCTTTCAGGATATATAAAGATGATCCCGGAGTTAAAAATGTTAAAAAATAGACAGTTGGTCACTGCTGTGATCGTTATTTCAGTATTTTTTTCCGGTATTTCGGCTTCGCCTCTGATAATCAAGGGTGTTGACGGAACATGGCTTCCCGTTCTTGCTTCATCATGGAGTGAAAAAAGCGGAGGGGTTATGCTCAAGCCGGCAGAAGGGGTGGAACTGGTTAAACTCCGGAAAAAACTGATAGACATGTTCCCCGATATGACAATTGAGATCATTAACAAAAACCTTTTTTTCCCATCAACCAACATTGAAGCACTGTTCAGCATGTTGAACAATGTTGATATAGGCATTCCGGTTAAAACTGATAGTTATTCAAAAGAGACGCTGGACAGACCGGTAAGGAAGTCAGTTGATGAGTTTGCCGCTGTTAAAGACGAACTGATAGAGGCAGTTGTTGAAAATGTTGTTTTTGAAGTGGAAAAAGGGAAGCTTTTTCTTGATGTAATAATAACAAAAAGAACAAAAAAAGGAGATTTTTCAAAGCTTTACGGGAAGCACAGAATTGCGGTTGCATTTAAGATGACAAATGGCATTGCTGATGCGGAAGACGAAAGAAATAAGTATTTCGGTCCGCTCCTTTTTTCAAAGAAAGGGACAAAAATTTCTTTTCTTCCTCAATCGCAGGAAACAGATAGAACAGTAATTATTTCCCGTTTTATGATCGGCAACTGATCGATGAACAGCATGAAAAAACTTTTTTTTGAATCGCTCGGCTGTCCGAAAAACCGTGTTGATTCAGAAGTGATGATCGCGGCGCTTATGAACAGTGGCTGGGTGATAACTGAGGATCCGGGGGAAGCTGATCTTATAATTCTTAACACATGCAGTTTTATTGCTGATGCAAGAGATGAGTCGGTCAGCCGTTTCTTTGAACTTCATGCATCTTTAAAAAAAGGTGCCCGCATCGGTGTTGCAGGGTGTCTGCCTCAGCTTTATCCGGATCTGAAAAATGTGCTTAACGAAGCTGATCTTGTGATCGGCATTGATAATATAGCGGATATTTCATCAATTGTTGAAAAAGGATCTTCTTTGAAAATAAAACCGTCTGAATTTATTTACAATTCCGGAATGGAGAGGGTTCTCACATATTCGCCTTACACTTGCTATGTGAAAATTGCAGACGGCTGTGAGAATTTCTGTTCGTACTGTTCTATTCCGTTTATTCGGGGAAAGTATCGTGAAAGAGGTGTTCCCGATATAGTGAGCGAAGTGGAGAACCTTGTTGCAAACGGGGTTAAGGAAGTTGTGCTGATATCGCAGGATACGACAAAATTCGGTTTTGTGAACGGTTCAACGCTCAGCATGCTTTTGAAAGAGATCAACTCGGTCGTCGGAGATTTCAGGATCAGGGTGATGTATCTCTATCCGGGGAAAGTTGACAGATCTCTTCTTGAAACGATGAAAAAACTCAGAAAAGTGGTCAATTATCTTGAAATTCCTGTTCAGCACATAAGCGATAGTGTGCTTAAAGGGATGAATCGCACCTACAGCGGAAACGATATCAGAAAAATGATCAATGAAATAAAAGATGTTTTCGGTGATAACTGTGCACTGAGAACCACTTTCATTTCCTCATTTCCGTCTGAAAAAAAAGATGACCACGAACTGCTTAAAAACTTCATTGAAGAAGGTCATTTTGATTATTCCGGTGCATTCAGATATTCAAAAGAGGAGTTCACGAAAGCAGGGAAAATGAGATCTGTCCCTAAAAAAGAGGCAGATAAAAGGTTTGCAGAAATTGAAAGAGCGGCTCATATTGCAATGGAAAAACGGCTTGACAGGTTTATCGGGCTTGAAATGGATGTTCTTTACGAAGGGATCGATCCGGAATTAAATGTTCCCGTCGGCAGATGCTGGCATCAGGCACCTGAGATTGACGGTATCACAATACTCACGAATGTCGAAAATGAAAAATGCGGCAAATATTATAAATGCCGGCTTGTTTCCCGTGAAGGCGTAGATTTCATTGGCGAAATTCTATAGTTTGCCACACATGACATCTATTTGTAATAGAAACATTGAAAACATTAAAAGACTAAATCCTAAATCGTTCGATTTTCAATAAAAAACTTGACAAAAACCTCCTAAAGTGAAATGATTTCAATGAGTTAAAAAGAAACCTCAAAATCACTCAGGAGGTGAAGAAATGATACTGAGTTCAGGAAAGA
>JAGOEX010000014.1 GCA_017997475.1 bacterium | reverse complement strand
GTTTCAATTGACATAGAATCGAATATTTTTGCACCATCAGAAAAAGGAATCTATGTAAAAAGAGGAAATGCTGTTTACTATTATGACACTGTTTTTAACAAAGAACCTTTGCGGCTTGATACAATTGTAGATCTGAAGAGAATATTTGCCGTTAACGGTTATCTTGTAACTCAAACTTCATCATCGATAACTGTCTGGGTGCGTTCAACTGACGGATCACCGGTACAGGTTGAAGAAAAAATCATTCTGAGTCAAATACCCGATACTGCTAATGTTTATATTGCTGAAGCTCATGTAGAAGGTGAAGCTGTTTTTTTCAGCACGATCGATGGAGACATTTACAAACTGTCACTTCCTGACTGTTTTTAATCTGAAATAATTTTTCAGCATTAATTCATAAAAGTTTCACAATTTTTTTTTGCTGATTATACTAATTGCGGATTTGATCTTATTTAACTTTCAGGAGGAAGATATGTGCGCAGTAAGTTACAAAGAGCTCGGGTTGGTGAATACTGTTGAAATGTTTAAGAAAGCTGTTGACGGCGGATATGCGATCCCTGCCTATAACTTCAACAACATGGAACAGCTCCAGGCGATCATCATGGCTTGTGTTGAAACAAATTCTCCAGTGATATTACAGGTTTCTAAAGGTGCAAGGGATTATGCCAATGCCACGCTTTTAAGGAATATGGCCAAAGGTGCAGTTGAATACGCACATGAACTCGGAAAAGATATTCCAATCGTTCTCCATCTTGACCACGGCAGCGATTTTGAAGTTTGCAAACAGTGCATCGACAACGGTTTCAGCTCTGTCATGATCGATGGATCACACCTTCCTTATGAAGAAAATATCGCACTCACAAAGAAGGTTGTTGAATATGCCCATTCGCAAAAGGATTATGTAACGGTTGAAGGGGAACTTGGAGTTCTTGCAGGCATTGAAGATGATGTGGTTGCAGCTCATTCAACTTATACTCAGCCAAGCGAAGTAATTGATTTTGTTTCAAAAACAGGCGTTGATTCACTTGCAATTTCAATAGGCACAAGTCATGGTGCCAACAAATTCAAGCCGGAGCAGTGTACAAGAAATGCTGACGGAATACTTGTTCCGCCGCCTCTCCGTTTTGACATTCTTGAAGAGATCGAACATAAGCTTCCCGGTTTTCCGATCGTTCTTCACGGTTCTTCATCAGTTCCTGCCGACCTTGTTGAAATGGTCAATAAGTACGGTGGAAAAATGAAAGATTCAGTCGGAATTCCGGAAGAACAGCTTAGAAGAGCGGCAAAAAGTGCAGTCTGTAAGATCAATATCGACAGCGACGGCCGTATCGCAATGACTGCCGCGATAAGAAAAGTTCTTGCCGAAAAACCGTCAGAATTTGATCCCAGAAAATATCTCGGACCGGCTAGAGAAGCACTTAAAGAGGTTTATAAACACAAAAATTTAAATGTGCTCGGCAGTGCCCACAACGGCTGAGAAAATTCATGAGAATTTATCATAACCTCAAAGATGTTCCTAAAAATGAAAAGATCTCCCTTGCGATAGGAAATTTTGACGGCGTTCATCAGGGTCATCTTCAAATAATTGAAAAATGCAGAAAGAATGGCGGTTCATGCACACTTCTGACATTTGATGTTCATCCCAGAGAGTATCTTTACCCCGGCTTTGCACCGCGGCTTCTTACCCTGAAACATGAAAAATATGCTTTTTTGAAACACGCCGGCGTTGACATCGTAATTGAACTTCCGTTTTCGCAATACTGTTCGATAGATCCGATAAAGTTTCTCGGGATACTTGACAGAGAACTTCAACTTGATTCGATAACCATCGGATTTAACTTCTTTTTCGGTCAGAACCAGAAAGGAAATGCAGATCTTATGTTCTGGTGGGGAAGATCAACCGGTGTCAGAATAAATGTTGTTCCTCCGATAATAAAGAACGGAATGAGGGTCAGTTCGACCATAGTAAGGGAATTTCTTGCAACCGGCGAAATGTGGAACGCATTTTCATTTCTTGCATATCCTTATGTAATTTCAGGAAAAGTGATAGAAGGCCGGAGGATCGGAAGGACAATAGATTTTCCCACGCTTAATCTTGATGTTCCGCCGAAAATAATACCACCTGAGGGAGTTTATTTTACCCGTACGGTTTTAGAAAATGAGACATTCTTTTCTCTGACTAATATTGGAGCGAATCCGACTATTGATTCTGAAGAAAAGACAAAAAGGATCGAGACATGGATCGCAAACGGAAATATTGACGAAATGTACGGCAGAAATATTGCAGTTTATTTTTATAAAAAAGTAAGGGACGAGATCCGTTTTTCATCTAAGGAAAAACTTTCAGAGATGATCAACCACGACAGAGTTCAGCTTGAACAGTTTAAAAACGCCAATAAATTCGAAGATTTGCCTGATATATTCTGAATCTTTGTCTGGAAAAATTTGCATTTACACCCAAAGCATGTAATATCCACCTGATTTTTTGCTGATGTTAACATATGAAGGAGAGAACGATGTCACGCAAATGTGAAATATGTGGAAAAAAGCCGATGTTCGGTCACAATGTAAGCCATTCGAACAACAAGACACAGAAGATCCAGAACCCGAATGTTCAGAAAGTGAAAATAAAAACAGAAAACGGCTCCTCTAAGAAAACAGTCGTCTGCACAAGATGTCTCCGTTCAGGAAAAGTTCAAAAAGCTCTGTAATTTTCTGAAAGTATTTCTGAAGATATTTGTTTTAAATTATTCGAAGTCGGCAAGAGCTGATTTAAGATTATCCATCCCTTCTGCAATGTTATCCATACTTGTTGCATATGAAAAGCGGATATATCCCGGCATACCGAAGCTTTCTCCCGGAACTACTGCAACATGGGCTTCATCAAGAAGATAATTTGCAAGATCAACAGTTGAGTTTATCTTGTGTTCATTCACTTTTTTATTTAAGTAATGTTTAAAGTTGGTGAAAATATAGAAAGCCCCCTCAGGATATGCAGATGTAAGGTTCGGAATGGAGCTGAGTTCGTCATACATGAACTGTCTTCTCCGGTTGAATCTTTTAACCATCATCTCAACTGAGTTCTGACTTCCGCTCAGTGCTTCAACTGCCGCATGCATCGCTATTGAGTTTGCGTTTGATGTCGTGTGACCGAGGAAATATTTCATTCTTTCAATGATGTCTCTCGGTCCTGCGGCATAACCTATTCTCCAGCCGGTCATGGCATAGGATTTTGAAACTCCGTTTACTACAACGACATTCCTTCTGTATTTTTCCTTTACAATGCTTGCCAGTGAAATGTGCTGTATGTTGTCATAAATTACCTTTTCATATATTTCATCACTGATCACAATTATGTTCCTTTCCGTAAGGTAGTTAACGATCTCCTCAAGGTCTTTGAGTGTGTAAACAGCTCCTGTAGGATTGTTCGGAGAGTTTATCATTATTGCCTTGGTCTTGTCAGTAACAACAGGTTTTATGTCTTCAAGAGTGAGACGGAAACCGGCCTCTTCTTTTGCATAACAGAAAACGGGAACTCCTCCGTTAAGACGGACAAGCGTCGGATAGCTGACCCAGTAAGGTGCAGGAATTATAATTTCGTCGCCGGGGCTGGTAATTGCGGCAAGAAGGGTGTGAATGGCGTATTTTGCGCCGTTTGTAATGATGATGCTGTTTTCATCATAGTGAAGATTGTTCTCTCTTAAGAATTTCTGGCGGATAACACATTTGAGTTCAGGTGTTCCTGATGAATCTGTGTATCTTGTGAAATTGAGATCAATTGCCTCCTTCCCTGCATTTTTTACATTCTGCGGTGTGTTGAAATCGGGCTCTCCGGCAGAGAAAGAGATCACATTCAACCCCTGCGCATTCATCCTTTTGGCTTTTGCCGCTATTTCAAGAGTGGCAGATTTCTGAAGCATTGAGGTAGTGGTGCTTAATCTTGGGCGCTTATTGTTGTCGCCGTTTTCCGGATTTCCGTTCAAACTTTCACTGATCTTTGTCTTGGGAGCCATAACTACACCTCATCAAATTGAAATTACTAAAGTTTATAGTTTAAAGAGCTGTATCGGGGCGAGTATATTGCTCAAAAAATCTTTAATCAAGATAAATTTAAATGGAAATCAGTCGAAATTCTTGATCATTCTCTGATGTTCACCGGGTTTAAGATCAACCGGAAAGGTTTTATCGATATTGAATTTCGGATTTTTAAACTGGATCTTATAACTTCCCGCAGGAAGAGAATGCTTGATGATGGGTGTCGCTTTAACGAGTTTTCCGTTTATGTAGACATTGGCCCACGGGCGACTGTTAATGCTTATGAATGCCTGTTCCTTTGCATTTACTGAGGGCTTGTTTTTCTCTGCTTTTCTATTGGTCTGCAAAGGGATCGCCGGAGCGTTTTTCATCGGTTTCAGGATGATACTTATTTCTTTATTTACTTTGGCCGGAACCTTTCCTATATTCTCTTCATAAGGGAAGTACCCCTGTTTTTCAATTCTTATTACGATGTCAAGACCCACAGGAATGTCATCCACAACGGTTGGAGACAAAGCTTTGGCTTTAACATCATTAACATAAAGGACTGCCCCTTCAGGATCGGTTTTGACGGTTATCATTGTTTTCTGTTCGCCGATCTTGAACATTTTAATGCTTTTATTGAAAACTTCACCCTGTCTGAGAGAGACTGTTTCTTTAACAGGGACGAACCCGCTCTTTGTAAGCTCTATCTGATGATCTCCGGGGAGTATTCCCTCGATCTTGCAAGGTGTTTCACACCTTTTTTGATACATTGTCCCTTCGTTCAGCATGACAATTGTGTTTTTTTCAGAGGAATCTATGAGGATCGTTGCAGTATCTTTTTTTGTTTCAAGCATTGTAAAACCGAAATAGGCAAGAAAGGAAAGGACAAGGAGTACCGCGATCAGAACAGGGACCTTTTTACTCCGTTTCGGCATTGACATTTCTGTGTCATGGTGCGTTTTTTCTGTTCTTGACGGCTGGCGGTAGTCGTTATAATGCTGCGGCTGATGATGGTCAACAGGTTTCTGTATTTTCTGGTATTCTTCAAGCTTTGCAGTCTCTTCTTCAAGTTCGTCAGCGAAGAACTCACTCATGAAATTCATCATGTCCTGTCTTGAAAAAGAATTGCCGGTTGTGAAAGAGAATTTTTTCAAATCTTCTGAAAATTCACTTGCCCACTGATATCTTTCCTCACGATCTTTTGAAAGTGCTTTGAGAACTATCCTGTCAAGTTCAGGAGGGACATTGCTATTGAAAACGCTGGGTGGCGGAACATCCGCCTTTCTTATTTTTTCAAGTGTTTCGACATCGTTCTTCCCAAGGAACAATCGCTTTCCGGTAAGCATTTCAAAGAATACTACACCAAGAGAGAAAATATCGCTTCTACGATCAATCGGTTGTCCACTCACCTGTTCGGGGGACATATAGCTGAACTTTCCTTTCAGCATTCCCGCCTGAGTTTTTGTGGACTTGCTTTTTGCCTTTGCAATACCGAAATCTATCAGCTTAACGGTTCCTTCGTATGAAACGATCATGTTCTGAGGTGAGATGTCCCTGTGAACAATGTTGAGAGAGTTCATTTTATCATCGGTCTTCCGGTGGGCGTAATCAAGTCCGTCACACACCTGTGAAATGATGTATGCGCTTTGCTCGACCGGCATCAGGAGTTCAACTCTTTTAAGTCTTTTTCTGATGGTCTTGAGATCTTTTCCATTAACGAGTTCCATTGCAATGAAGTAGGAATCGTCAATTTTTCCAAGTTCAAGGATCTGAACAATGTTCGGGTGCTGAAGCCGGACCGCGATCTTTGCTTCATCAATGAACATTTTAATAAATTCGGCATCTTCAGCGACTTCAGGAAGGATCTTCTTTATGGCGACGATCTTTTCAAATCCTTCCACTCCGAACATTTTCGCTTTGAAAACTTCGGCCATACCTCCGACATTGATGAGTTCGAGAAGGTAGTATTTGCCAAACAATCTCGGCAGCTTGTAATCAGTCTTGTTTTCTTCCATAAGGGTCACACCGCTTTTCATACGAAAATCTGTAATCGGGATATATTAGTTATACGGGAATGATATGTCAATAAATATTTGGTTTAAAAAACGGACAGGTTTTTTGTTAAATTTGCGAAGTGGGTTTTACAGATTCTGTCAGTGATGTCTGTCCCGAATTCATCAATGATCTTGGCTAGAAGCTCATCCGATCCGCTTCCGCTTCCTGATATGAGCTCAAACTTTCCCAAAAGAACCGTTTCCGAGATATTCTTTAAGGAGATCAGGTAGTTAGCTCTTGCAATAATTGATGCCGCCGCAACAGCCGGGTTTTGTTCCGCCCTGACAAAGAATTCAACAGGTATCTTTCCGGCAGCATCAGTGATGATTTTGTTTACGACGGGATTTTCAGTAAATCTGTCAACGATTATTTTTTTTATGTCGCTTCTTTTTTCGATAAGTCCTGACAACGCCTTGGAATGAGCCCATGCCAGCATGTAATTAAGGTTTCTCCCTTTTCCGGCAAGGTCTTTGTAAAATGAATTATACCTTTCGGGCATTATTCTGACCAGTGAAAAAGAAGAAGGATGTTCTTTTGAAATGTGTTTGTAAATATCGATAATTTCATGGTTTTTAAGTTTTTTGCTGTCTTTTATGTTGAGTTTCAGAAGCTCATTTTCTTTTTCACCCAGCAGAAAAGAGCAGACAACTAAAGGCCCGAAAAGGTCGCCTTTGCCAGCTTCATCGCTTCCTGCAACTCCGGTTGAAGTGAGAAGTGAGTTAAGTATCGACCGCACATCAGGATTTTTTGTAACAAAAGAGAACCCTTTTTTTTCTGTGTGGTAAATTGATACGGAAATGGTTTTTTTATCTTCAGCAGAATCGAGCTTGAACGAAATTCCGTAATCGATCTCTTTGAAACTTTCGGGGATCACAGAAAATTTTCTTGTAAGTAAAGCCGCATAGGCCCTTTCCACAAATTCAGAAAGCGCCACATTATTTGAAAACAGCACCATTTCTCACCGCTTTAAATATCAAATTGTTAATGAGAGAGAACGCTTCCGCCAGTTTTTCATCTTTTCCCGCAATGACCGCTGTTTCGGCGTCGACAGTGTTCCTGTCACCTCTTGCGGCAGGGCCCGTTATCCCTGAAGTGGCTGAAACAACACAGTTTTCAATGGATGAAGCGATAAGCTGTTTTATCAGAATTATGCTGTCATTATGTGAAAAACCCTGCTGTTTAAGAAGTTCCAGCGCCGCAACAAAAAAGAACTGAGTGAAATTGCCCGAAAGAACAGCCGAAATATGATAAAAAGGAGTCGGTCTTGTCCCTGCGTAAATGAATTTGAGACCGGTTTTTGAAAGGGCCGCCTCAAGTGTGGGGTTCTTCTTTCCCCAGAGAGTGAAAAGAATGTCCGAAATGTCAGTATCTTTATTGATCGAAGCATAAGGGTGGAAAAGATAGCATCTCTCTATGTTCGCAGTCAGTGAACCCGAAAAGTGAACTATGTGCAGGTGGTTGTTTTTATTGCGTATTTTGTTTATATAGTTCAGAAGATGGTCATCGGGAAGTGCCGCAAAAAGAATGCCCGTCACATCGGGATCAGATTCATCCAGATCATTAAGTGCAATATTTTTTGACTTGAAATATGAAATCAGAGCTGTTCCCACACGCCCTTTTCCTGTCAGAAAAAAGTCCATTTTTTCCTCCCGTGTCAAACATTGTGATATTAGTAGTTTACCCTTGCTAAGTCAAATTTAAACTCATTGTCGAAAGCATGTCTATCAATTGAAAAACTTTACTTTTTTCCCTTAGCAGGTAGAAATTAAGGCGCATTGATTTAACTGGTTGTTATTTGGAGAATTGTCAATATGGAAATCAGTAAAAAGTATGACCATTCAGGTATTGAGAAAAAATGGTACGGATTCTGGGAGGAAAGCGGTTTTTTCAAGGCAGACCCTGAAAGCACAAAACCCCCTTATTCAATAGTCATTCCGCCTCCTAATGTCACAGGGGTTCTTCATCTCGGGCATGCTCTGACAGTGACAATACAGGATATAATGAGCCGGTTTAAAAGAATGGACGGATATGATGTGCTCTGGCTGCCGGGCACCGACCATGCGGGAATTGCGACGCAGATAATGGTTGAAAGGAATCTCAAGGATACGACCGGGCAGAGCAGGCACGATATAGGCAGGGAGAAATTCCTTGAAAAAGCGTGGGAATGGAAGGAAAAGCATAAAGACGGCATAACAAGCCAGCTCCGTGCTATGGGCACAAGTCTTGATTGGACAAGGGAAAGGTTCACGATGGATGAAGGTCTGTCAAAAGCGGTAAAAGAGGTTTTTGTCCGTCTGTATGAAGAAGGTCTCATTTACAGGGACGATTACATAATCAACTGGTGTCCGCATGATAATACGGCTCTTTCAGACCTTGAGGTCGAATACGGTGACGAGCAGGGAAGTCTCTGGTATTTGAAATATCCGGTGAAAGACATGTCCGGAACATACCTGACCGTTGCTACAACAAGACCTGAGACCATGCTTGGCGATACTGCGGTCGCAGTGCATCCTGATGATGAAAGGTTCAGACATCTTATCGGCAAGTCCGTACTGCTTCCTCTCATGAACAGAGAGATCCCGATAATCGGAGATGCGGAGCTCGTTGATATGGAGTTCGGTACTGGTGCCGTGAAAGTGACACCTGCACACGATTTTAATGATTTTGCCACCGGTCAGCGTCATGGCCTCCAGATGATAAATGTCATTGACGGTAATGCGAAGATCAATGATAAAGGGGGAAAATACTGCGGGTTTGATGTGCTTGAAGCAAGAGAGAAGGTTGTTGCCGACCTTGACAGCATGGGACTTCTTGAAAAAATAGAGAAACACGCTCATCAGGTGGGGCATTGTGACAGGTGCAAGACTGTTGTGCAGCCGATACTCAGCAAGCAGTGGTTTGTCAAGATCAAACCCCTTGCAGAACCTGCGATAAAGGTAGTTGAGGAAGGAAGGATTGCATTCAATCCGAAACACTGGGAAAAAACATATTATGAGTGGATGTATAATATCCGGGACTGGTGCATAAGCCGTCAGCTCTGGTGGGGTCATCAGATTCCTGCATGGCATTGTGACGATTGCAGACATACTGTGGTTTCAAGAGATATTCCGGAGAAATGTCCGCTTTGCGAAGGTCATCTTACTCAGGACCCGGATGTGCTCGACACATGGTTTTCCAGTGCGTTATGGCCTTTTTCAACAATGGGATGGCCGGGTAAAACTCCGGAACTGACAAAATATTATCCGACTTCACTGATGGAGACCGCACCTGACATAATTTTCTTCTGGGTTGCAAGGATGATAATGATGGGAATGAAGTTCATGGGTGACATCCCTTTCGAAAAAGTGTTCTTCCATGGATTGATAGTGGACGAAAAGGGACAGAAGATGTCCAAAACCAAAGGTAACGGCATAGATCCTATGGAGATGATAGCTAAATACGGTGCCGACGCGCTCCGTTTCACATTTGCGATGATGCCGGTGACACAGCGCCACATAAAGCTCGGTGAAAAGAACATAGAGGATAACAGAGCTTTCATAAACAAAATATTCAACGCTGTAAGGTTCTCTCTGATGCAGTTTAAGGACGGCGAGATACTGGAATTCGACCCTGTAGAATATAAAGAGGATGACTTTTCGTTTGCCGATAAATGGATACTTTCCAGACTTGAAATTGTAACGGCTGAAGTTAATAAAACCCTTGAGGAAATGAGGTTTAACGACAGTGCAGGTGCTCTTTACCACTTTTTCTGGAACGAATTCTGCGACTGGTATATTGAACTTGTAAAACCGGCATTTTTCGGAACTAACGAAAAAGAAAAGGAAGTTTCTAAAAAAGTTCTTGTGAAAGTGCTCGATGCAAGCTTAAAACTTCTTCATCCGTTCATGCCTCATGTTACTGAGGAATTGTGGCAGAGTCTTCCGTTTAAGAACAGCGGAAAGCTCTCTTCGATCATGATCAGCAGATTCCCCAGGGTCGGCGACTCGCCGGTATTTGAAAAAGATGCCGCCGTAATGGAACAGATCATAGAAATAATAACCTGCATAAGAACAATAAGGTCTGAAAACAACATCAAACCGTCTTTAGAAATGTCAATAATGCTTTCTTTAAACGGTGAAGTTGAATCTGCTATAAGAGAAAAGGAAGAGTACATAAAAAAACTGGCGAGAGTTTCGGCAATAGATTATGTTTCTGAAAATTATTCCCCGGACAAGGAAACGGCATCGGCCATGGTTAAAGGGGGAATGGTGTTCATCTCTCTATCGGGACTGGTTGATTTTACGGAAGAGATCGCAAGAATAGAAAAAGAGATAGTTAAAATTCAGAAAGATTTCGATCTTTGCGACAGAAAGCTTTCCAACCCCGGTTTTCTCGAAAAGGCAAACCCCGATGTTATTGAAAAGGAAAAGGAAAAGCATGGCGAACTCAAGGAAAATCTGGAGCATCTTAAAAACAGACTTGTTGAGATAAAGAAATGAAATGTCCTGAATATGTTTCACCCGATTTCATAAAACTTGTTCTCAGTGAAGACATTGGAAGAGGAGACATAACCACTTCGCTGATTGAAAATTCAGGCAGAAATGGCAATGCTGTCATTAAAGCCAAGGAAGATCTTGTTCTTTGCGGAGTTGATCTTGCGGTGTATATATTCAAATTCATTGATGATTCTCTTAAGGTTAAAGTTGATATACAAGACAGTGCAAAAATATCAGCAGGGACTGTCATAATGAGCGTTTCAGGGAATTCCGGTTCAATTTTAAAAGCAGAAAGGACAGTTCTCAACTTTCTTCAGCGGTTGAGCGGGATAGCAACTCTTACTTCAAAGTATGTCAAAGAAGTTGATAAAAAGTCCAAAACAAAGATAACAGACACAAGAAAGACAACTCCCGGCTGGAGAACACTTGAAAAATATGCGGTCAGAATAGGCGGCGGCTCAAATCACCGTTTCGGACTTGATGACGGAATAATGATAAAAGACAACCACATTGCAATGGCGGGATCAATTGATAAAGCGGTCAGATCAGTCCGTTCAAAAGCGCACCATCTTCTTAAAATAGAAGTCGAAACTTCAAATCTTACTGAAGTGAAAGAGGCACTTAAATCAAAGGCGGATGTTATAATGCTTGACAATATGTCTGTTGATATGATGTCAAAAGCCATTGAATTGATTAGCGGAAAAGCAGTTGTTGAAATATCGGGCGGAGTTACTCTTGAAAAGATAAACGAACTTTCAAAACTTGGTGCCGATTTCATTTCTGTGGGAGCGATAACCCATTCTGCTGTTGCAAAAGATATCAACCTTACTCTTAAGATATGAACATAGATAAAATAATTAGCAGATCGTTTGTTATCCTGTTCCTTATTTCCATCCCTTCAACTTTTATTTTCTGGTCGTTTCTGAGTGACAGATCGGGTGTTGACGAAGAGACCGAAAAAGCGCTTGCAAGTGTTCTCAATTCAAAATTTGAACAGGATGACATCGTTTTTACCGAAGTTGACTGGGACCTCGGATTTCTAAAACACCTTGATCACGGCATCCTTCCGGTATATCTTACATTAAAAGAAACAACGGCAGAAGATCTCCGTTTAATGAAAGAAGATGGCGGAAAGATATTTTTCCTTTTAAAAAATAAAGATAACTGGAAAGAGATATCGGACAGAACCGGAGTAAAGGAAATTGAAATAATAAAAGCCGGAGCAGGTGTTGTGGTCATTGGCTCTGACGGAACAGAATCTCAAAGAAAGCCGCTTGTTTTTTCAAGGGATATCGGAAATGCAAAAAATGTGTGGTTCTCAAAAGGAGATGAAAAGTTTCCCTGCACAAAGTCATCTTCATCAAAATGGCAGTGTGGAAAGGACGAGTGGAATTATGTCGGTCTTACAACGGCTGCAATGAATGGAAAACAGCAGAGAGCGGTCTGGGCACACCCTAAGACCCGAATGACTCTTCATGTCGAATTTGATGTGCCGGAAAAAGGTGAAAGAATATTTCTTAACACAGCATTTCTTGAAACAGGATACCGGTCACAAAACAGTTCACCTGTTGATGTTGAATTGTTGATGGACGGGGCAAGTGCTTTGAATTATTCAAATAAAAGCGAGAAAAGAGTTTATTCCAACTCAATTGCAATTCCAGAGAACAGCAATGTTCTGGAGTTAAAGTTTACTACCGAAGATGCGGGGCAGAGACATTTTGTTTTTAATGGATATATCAGGTAATGAAAATTTCTGAAACGGTGAAATTGAAAGATGTTTTTATAATGACCGCGACAGGATTTGCGGTATTCTTTTATATTTTCCTGACATCACATCTTGTCGGATTTGTCAGAGATGAAGGTTTTTATATGAAGGCCGCATCAATTAAAGCCGACTGGTTTGAATTTATGGAAGAAAGTTTCAGCAAGGGAGATTTGCTGGAGCCGTTTTCAAAAAAATCGATAGATAGATATTTCAGGTATAACAATGAACACCCCACACTCATAAAAACAATGTTCGGTTTTTCCCAGTATCTTTTTGAAAGAAAGCTCGGATGGATGAGTTTTGCGCAGTCTGCAAGATTTGTAGCAGCTCTTTTCGCTGCTTTAACGGCTGTGATGATATATCTTTCCGGACTTTTGTTTTTTAACAGGTTCACTGCTGTAGTTTCACCGGTCATGTTCTTTCTGATGCCTCATATTTTCTTTCATTCCCATCTTGCATGTTTTGATGTGCCGATACTCTTTTTCTGGAGCGGAATGTTTATTCTTTATGCCATACATTTAAGAAAGAAAGATTGGCTGTCAGGTATTATAACCGCAGTTTTTCTCGGTCTGGCGATGGCGGCAAAGCACAATGTCTTTTTCATACCGGTAATACTTTTCATGTCGTGGGTTACTTTTTATTTCATTTATTACCGTAAAGAGCCCTCTGCAAAAGGTTTGTCCGGGTTTTTCAAAACAATTCCGAAGGTTTACTATATGTTTGTTTTTATTACCATTCCTGTTTATTTCTTAAGCTGGCCCTGGATCTGGTATGACACTGTCGGCAGATTTATTGAATATCTTAACTTTCATGCAAAACATGTGAACTATACCAATTATTATTTCGGGACTGAACTATCAAGAGGTCCTTTCCCGTTCAGTTTTCCGTGGGCTATGACATTTTTCACTACACCTCTTCCCCAGCTTATATTTTTCATTTCGGGAATATATTATCTGTCCGGAAAAGTTTTAACAGAACAGGTTCGCAATGAAAAAGAGATAAACTTTATATTTATTGCCGGTTCTCTTTTCCCGGTATTCCTTATAGCATTGCCGTCAGTTCCAATTTTCGGAGGAATAAAACACTGGTTCACAGGTTATCCGCTGATGATGACAGCCGGCATTTTCTATATTAGTTCCAAAATGCGGAAGGTTGCAGGTAAAACTGAGTTATTCAAAACAGTTGCTGTTTCAATTATTTTCTTTTTTTCTGCTGTTTCACTAATCCCTCTCAATGTAAAATTTGCAAAAAGAGGTGCCGCATTCTATAATCAGTTAATCGGCGGAGCACAGGGAGCGGCTGAACTTAGAATGCAGAGAAATTTCTGGGGTTATGACATACTTGAACTTGTTGGTGAACTTAACAGGAGAGCACCGGAAAGATCGACTGTTTTTGTAATGGGCGGATACGAAGGATTAAACTGGAACTCTTTTCTTTATTTAAAAAAGGAAGGTATCATAAGAAGTGACATAAACGGCACAAATAATTTGAAAAATGCCGATTTTGCATTCTTCTTTTATGAAAAACAGAACGAACACATGCTTAACCAGATAGCTTTAGAATTCGGCTCGGCAAAAGCTCTGGCCGTTTCTGAAACGGATTCGGTTTTTTATTCTGCTCTTTTCGGGAGGGAGAAATGAGCGGCTATCTTTTTTCCAATCCTCAGATAAAAAAATGGAAAACGATGTTTTTCCTTTCCTTTTTAATGAACCTGATCCTTATTGCGGTCATTGTCATGAGGGAGCAGGAAGTTTCTGAGAACACACAGGAAAACGAAGAGCTTGTTGTAAAACCTGATAGCTCGCAAGATCAAGCGGATGTCCAGCCGGACAAAAACAGCGATGCCGGTGAAGTGCAGAAACCGGAAAACAAACCCGCAAAAAGCAATTATGTGCCGGGTGAACCGCTGAAAGGATTTGTTGTGATAGAGGAAAATTTCTTTTCCGCTTTCAGTCAGAGTGAACAAGTGGCGGCTTTTGCGTCAGACACAGGAATATCTAACCTTTCAAATCTTTTAAGTGCCCATATCGGAAGACTTCTTATGTGGGATATGGTGCTCCGGAATGATGTCAGGAAAAAAGACAGAATAGATTTTGTTTTCAGAGTGATACCTGATGATGAAAAGAAAAAACGGGATGATATGCCCGATCTCATAGAAATAATTGCCGTCAAATACAATTCAAAAAAGTTCAACAAAGACATCAGGGCATATAGGTTCCTTCCTGAAAAAACCGGTTTTTACAAATACTATTACAAAGACGGGACGATGCTGGAAAAAATAATATCGCCGTTCCCGCCGATAAAGAAATATTTTCAAGTCACCAGTCTGCTTGATGACAGAGCTCCCAGACACGAGGGCATTGACTACAAAGCTCTTGTCGGCTCCCCTGTTTATTCCACAGTGGAAGGAACTGTTTCAAGAAAGAACTGGATGACAAAATATAACGGATATTGCATCGAGATAGAAGAGAAGGGAAAACCGTTTGTATACAAATATCTCCATCTTGCCGAGGTTCTTGTCGATTCGGGTCAGAAAGTCAAACCGGGAGACCACATTGCAAACTCGGGAAATACAGGAAAAACCACCGCTCCGCACCTCCATTATCAGATAAATCTCGGTCAAAAGGGGAAAGCGATAGATCCGTTTCTTCACCACAAGACCGTTATCGAAAAACTTTCAGGGTCTGATGAAGAAAAGTTCAGAAATGTTGTTGTTGACACAGATCGCATTTTAAATCTTTAAAGTTCACCGATGTCTTTTTTTGGCATGTTTTATCTTATTAAATAAATTTAGCTAATTATAACACAAAAAAATTGACAAAGTGCCGTCTGATTTATATCCTAACATGCACTAAGATTTTAGTGGATGTTTTATTGTTACTTTATCATATCGTTTGACAGGAGGGTCCAGTGAGAAGGATCATTAGTGTTTTCGGATTATTATTCATTCTGCTGATTTCTTTCACAGTCAGTGCTCAGAACAAGGTTGTTGTTGTCTCAACGATCGGTAAAAGCGGAGCTGAGAAAAAACTTGCAAGAGAAATTGATGACAATCTTTCACTGTTGTTTTCAACTATCAAGGACGCTGATGTCGTCGGTGAAAAGGATGCTCTTTCTTCAGCGCAGTCTGCAAAGATAACAAGATGCAACGGTAATCTCAAATGTATCGTGCAGGTGGCTTCAGATGCAGAAGGTGTGGACTATATAGTGACAACCCGGGTACAGGCTCGCAAAGGAGACGGGGTCAAGATAGCGGTTTCTCTCTATGACAGCGGCATGAAGAGACTCGGAAACAAGCCTGTTACTGCAGGCGATGATGCTGACGGTGAAGATCTCGCTTCAGATATCATCGGTGTTGTAAAGTCACTTATTTCAGACAATGTTTCAAGCGGTTCTTCTTCTCGTTCAAGATCATCTTCTTCAAGTAGCAGCAGCTCAAAGAAGCTCTCATCCTACACTGAGGTGAAAAATGAGATCGTGAAGGGATTTAATGCTTATGATAAAGGCGACATGGATGAAGCAGCAGACATATTCAACCGTGCTGCGAACGAAATGAAATGTAACTGTTCACAGAATGATACGGCAAAATCTCTTTCTGATGATATTGACAAGATAAGAAAGGGGCTTCCCAAAGCAAACGATGCGATGAACGCAAATGATTACAGAACTGCCCTCAGGACGCTTGAAGATGTCAGAAAAGCTGACGAGAACATCAGAGAGCAGGGCTATAAATACATGGTCTTTAAGAAGGACAGAAACATCCGTCTAAAATATCTTCAGCCAAATCCGAAAGACGCTGAAGCTGTCGAACAGATCCACAGGGGCTTTAAATCTAAGATAGAAGAAGCCAGAAAATGGAGAGCGAAACAGCTTCTTGACATTGACAAGTGGGTTAATGACAACATCAAGGAAAGGGAAAAGAAGATTGCTGATACGAAAGGCAGGGAAAAAGAGATCTTAAAAAATCAGAAAGATGCAGAGGATGCTCTTAAGAAAAAGATTCAGGACATGAAGTATCAGTGGGAAAAGGACGACTCAAGTCTCGAAACAGAAATAGTTAATCTTGAGAGCCAGATAACACAGATAGAGCAGAGAGAAAAAGGTGTTATCAAGGTTTCTAATAAGAAAAGGGAAGCCGAAAAGGACAAGGAGCTGAAAACTCACGACAAGGCATATGCTGACTGGAAAACTGCATTACAGAAAGAAAAGGATGCTTTCTATGACAAGCAGAAAGATCTTGAGAAGGTTGAAGGCGACAGAATAACCAAAAAGGTTTCTGAACTTGAAAAGAAAAAGCAGGAACTTGAGGCAAAAAATAAAGAGATAGATGCCGAGATCCAGAAAATGGTGGAAGAGTTTGAAAAGGACGAGCGCAAGATAATGGCAGATAACGAATCTGTTAAAATGAAAAACGAGGACGAGGACAGAAAATATAATGTAACAGTTGAAAAAGAATATCAGAAGAGATTTGATGAACTCAACCAGAATCTTGCAAAATATGATTCCCAGGAATCTGATAAAACAAAGGAACTTGAAAAATATGACCGTGAAATAGAAGAGTTCATGGTTAAAAATGTTAATGCCATGGGTAAGATCCAGGAAGATATTGAGAAAAAAAGATCTGAAGTGGAAGCTGAATATGCAAAAGTGAAGACCGAAGCACAGCAGAAAGTTGAGAAAGAGTATGAGACATCGCTCAACAAGCTCGTTGCGGAAAAATCAAAACTTGAAGAAGCCGTAAGCAGACACACAGACGAAACTGAAACGCTTAAGTCAAAGAAAGAAGAAGAGATGATCAAGGCGAACGAAAAAGAGATAGTTGCCGCTGATCAGAAACTTGCAAAGAACGAAGAGTCGATCTCAAAGATTGAGCAGGAGTACGAAACGAAGATCTCGCAGATCCAGGAAGCTATAGCCAAGACCGCTGATGATGAAGAAAATGAAAAAATGAAGAAGGAGAGCGAATTAAGGGCAAAGAGCGAAAAACTTCTTTCAGAGATCGGAAGCATTGAGGAGAAGATAGCTGTCGAAAACGGCCGTTTTGATGAGACAAAGGGAAAGATCGAAGATGAATACGCAAACAAGGCCGCAGCCGTTGAAGACAAAATAATGGCACAGCAGAATAAAAAAGTAGAAGTTGCCGAGAGTTTCAGGGCATCATGGGGTGATTTTGTAAGCAAGGAAGTTGATAAGCTGACTGCAGAAGACAACAAGCTCAGAACTCAGATCGAAGATGAGAAGTCCAAGATTGCAGAGATCGATGGAAAACTTGAACAGAAAAAGATGGAAGAACTTAATAAACTTGATGTCAAGCTTAACAGCATAGAAGACACTTATGCTCAGAAAGCTGCAAAGGTTGAAGAAGACATAGCCAAAGAGATCGAAGCAGTTAAAGCAGAAACAATGAAAGAGCTTGAAAAAGCCGCTGCCGAAGATGCAAAGTCAGAAGAAACTTTTGCAAAGAAAATGAATGATCTCTCTGCGGAAGAACAGAAAATAGCGGCTTCTTATGATGATAAAATATCAAAGATTGAAGAAAAAGTTGCTTCGATAGATAAAAATTATGAGCAGAAAATGGCTCCTTTCAATGTTGATGCCATAGTTGATAAAATGAATCAGGCCATTGCGGAGCTTGATAATCAGAAAGTCGAAGAGATCAACAAGCATCAGGAGCTTCTTGATGCAATAGCTCAGGCGAAAGGAAACGCTGAGCAGAATTATGATGAAAGAAGAGCAGCTCTTAAAGATAACAAAGTTGAACTTTCAAAACTTGAAAGAGATCACTCTGCCGCAATGAGAAAAATGGAAGTTGACGAACAGTCAACTCAGAGAAAAATTCAGTTTGCTGAAGCAAGTTATGAAAGAAAGATTAAGTTTGAAAAATCAAAATATGAGCGTGATATTGAAAAGAACAAAGTGGAACTTAAAAAACTTGAGAAAGAAAAAAACCTTGAACTGATTTCTATTAACAAAGAACTTGGCGGATTGAAAAAAGAAAAAGGTGCCGCAATTGCAGCTCACCAGAAGAAAGTTGCTGCAGAAAATTCATCTCATAAAGCTGAGATCGGTGCAAAAGCCGCTAATGCAAAGAAAATAACAGCTAACGGATTGGCAAAAGAAAGGCAGATCGCCGGAAGCGTTAAAGCAAGAAAAGCCGCTGTTGAAAAAGAGAAAGTGGCTGAAATTGCAAAGATCAATTCTGAAAAGGCGAATATCAACAACAAATATAAGGCCCTTGCCGACAAGGAAAAGGGTGGAATAAGAGCAGGTATTGCCGAAAAACAGAAAAGAATTGCAGCCATTGGAAAAGAGATAAAAGCATGGGAGATCAAAATAAAGAAAGTCGATCCTGCAAAACTTAAAGAAGTAACAGATCCGGTTGATAAAGAAATCGCAAATCTTCAGAAGCAGAAAGCAGATCTTCAGACAGAAAAGGCGGCAAAGATCGCTGCACTTGCGGAAGCAAACAAAAAAGTAATGGCGGATCTCAATGTAAAGAAAGTTGAAGCGACTAAAAATACAAAGGGTGTTGATGTTCAGGTTAAGAACGAGCATGCTGTGATCGCAAAGAAATTTACAGATATCAGAAACAAAATGAAAGTTGATATTGCAAACCTTCAAAAAGAAAAAGCACAGAAAATCGGTGCTTTTAAAACTGAGAACAATGCAACCCTTAAACAGAAAGCTCTGGCTGAAGGGGGATTCAAAAAAGCTCTTGCTGTCGAACTTGCAAAGCTTTCAGGTGCAAGGAACAAGGAACTTGCAAAACTGAAGGCAGATCTGGCAAAAGTTTCAAAAGACCTTGCTGTTCTTGAAAAATCGCATGACAGTTTTGTTATGAAGGAAATTTCAAAGATAGATGAAAAATACGAAAAGATGTTGACAGAACTTGATATGAAGCTCGGATCTGAAAACCAGAGACTGCAGAATGAGAACAAGGTTTTTACAGCCAAGAAAAAACAGGAAAAGGCGGAAGCTGAAAAGAAATTCAAGATGTTCCTTACAGACAAGGGAAAATTTAAGGCCAACAATGATAACCTCATAAAACAGGCACAGGCCGAAAGAGATAAAAAGCTTAAGGCAAGAAAAGACGAAAGGGCTAAACTGCAGGAGAAGTGGACAAAGGAAAAAGACACGAGAACTGCCGCTCTTGACAGAAAAACGGCCGGGCTCAAATCCCGTCTTGCCACCAACAACAAGCAGATTGATGCTATTGCTGGTGAAATTGACAGCGTTAATAATGTATGGGCAAGGAAGCTTGAGGAAATGAAGGCGAAACATCATACCGACACAAAGAAGCAGGATGCTGTATGGCAGAAGACTGCCGCTGCAAAGGAAAAGTGGTATGAAGACACCAAAAAGGCCATTAATGACAAATATGACAACATGGAGCTTAAGGAAAAACAGGATAGAGAAGCCCAGAAACAGCAGATGATGGCAAAAAGAGACAAGCTTCTTGCAGAAAAGGAGAAGAGAAAGGCAAAAAGAACCGATGTCCTTGATAAAGAGAAGGCGAACTGGGAAAAAGCAAAAGCAAAATTTGTTGATCAGCTTGAAAAACTCAAAGTCGAAATTGACAAGATGAATTCCCAGAAGAGTGCTCTTGTTGAAAAAGACAAGGAAAATGCAAAAGTCAAGAAAGATCAGGTTCAGAAAAAGTATGAAGAGACTATCGGCAAAATAAATGTCGCTGAACTGAAGATGGTTCAACAGAAATTCAAGAAGGAATACGAGGAAGAAGGTGTTAGAGAGGTTCAGACTACCGGAGCTACCAAAAAGATTGAATCTGTTGTTGCCGAAGCTTATGCTAAATCAGGACTTGAAAAGCTTGAAAAGAATGATATTGCCCTTGCAAGAAAGGATTTCGTTGATGCTCTTTATGTTGACAGAAACAATAAGACTGCAAAAGAAGGACTTAAAGCGATAACTGTCAAAGCACAGGCAATGTACTGGGATGCCTCCGGGTCAAAAGATTCAAACAAATCCAAAGCTGTCAAGATACTTGAGACACTTATGAAATCACTTCTTCCGACAGATGAAATTTATTTGAAATCAATGTTGTTACTTGAAGAACTAAAATAAAATCAAATGTTTTCAGTATTTTTCAGGGGAGCGTTACTGCTCCCCTTCTTTTTTTTAAGTTTCAATTCATTAAAAGGTGACGACGGTCTGTCAAATTATTATGCTCTTTTTTTTTCTGATGCGGACAAGTATGACAAATGGTTAGCAACTGATAAGAATGACCGTTTTAAAGACATATTCATTTCCCTGTATTATCTTCCCGATAAAGGTAAAAGAATTTTTTCCAACGAAATAGAACTCAGGATCATTGACAGTTATTCAAAAAACGAATCATACGGATATTTTTATGCTGAGATCGGCTCTCAGACACCTGTCGAGTTTATAATATATGGAATTAAAAAAGGAGAGATCTCCATTAACGGTTCAAAGAAAGGAGATATAAAAATTGAGAATGAGACGGGCTATTCACATTTAAAAGGCACATTTGAAAAAGGAGTTTATTTCGTTTCTGTAAAAATAGAAAAAAAGATGGATGGGCTTCCGGTAAAAGTTCTTTCAAATAAAAAGCTGAAACTTTCAGAAGGAAGAGGTTTTACAAAAGATGCTGCAAGCAGATTTTTTTTAACAAATATCAGCAAAAAGTCAGTTCGCAATATTTTTTCAAAACTTTATAAAGGGTTTTGTTTTCCATATAATAATACGGATAGCGATTCAAAAGAGCTGTTCTTTTCAATATCAACGAGAAAAGATCTGACAGAGGTCAGATCAAATAAACTTATTTATTTTCTTTCTTCTCTTGCCGGAAGGTCATCAGTTGAGGAAAAGTTGAAAAAGATCGGGTTTTCATCAATTCAGATCGATTGGTGGAAAAAAAGTTTCTTTGAAAGAGAGGTGTGTTTTGATGAAAGGTACCAGTAAAAAATCAGTTTGGCAGATTGCAGTGTTAATCTTCTTTTTTGCTGTTACAGGAATGGTTCTGTATTTTCAGCAGAAAGAGATATCTCTGCTTAGAAAAAAAACAGAAATTAATGCAAAAGAGATAGAAGTTCTAAGAATTGATATAAATACAAAAAAAGAAAATGTATCTCATGAAAGCGATAAACAGTCCGCAAAAAATACAGATCTTTTTTTTCTTCAAAGAAAAATGACAGAGATGAAAAAAGAAATTGAAAGAATGAAAAAGAATAATGATTCAGATGCTCTAAATGAATATAGGGAAAAAGAGGAACAGACATGGGATGAGCATACTGAAAATGTAAAGAAACTATGGAGCGGAAATTTGAAGCAAAAACTGATCGAGCAGAAATTCAACGATGATGAAATTGCGGAAGTTCTGCACAATTACAGTGACATGATAGATAAAATGAAAGCATATTCTTTAAGCTGGTACAGGGAAGAGATCTCTAATGAGGAACTGAACAATGTTTCTGTTCAATATGCTAAAGATTTTTACGAATCTTCATCGTCTTTGATCGGAGAGCAGAAAGCTTCATTGGTGCTCGGGGTCGTTTTTCCCGATCCATTTTTTAGAAAAAGTCTTTTTGATGTTGAGTGACAATATCATTCTGATTCGTTTTTATCTGATTCTTTGCCCACGAGAGCAGTTCTGAGGTCTATCATATGCTGATGGGTTTTTGTGAATTTTTCAAGGATGGATTTTATGTGAATCAGCATTTCTCTGCTGCTTTTAACGAGATCCTTTATGTTTGATGCAACAACAGCAAACCCTTTGCCTGATTCACCAGCCCTTGCAGCTTCAATGGAAGCGTTTATCGCAAGGATGTCGATGTTTTTTGTTATCATACCGAAATCAGATATAGCTTTTTTTATTTCTTTGGTGTTGAGAAGGAAATTGTCTTCCACAAACGAATATCTTGTAGAAATAAGTGATCCTACAGCGTCATACAGGAATTCAAACTGTTTCCTGTCAACAACGGTCTGATCGGTTTTCACAGACTGTGAAAATTTGAAAACATCGATGCCGGGGGAAAAGACGGCAAATATGTTGATGTCGTGGAACTTGAGTGCTTCATTGAGCGAAGTTACCGTTCTTATCTGATTTTCTTCAGCATATTTGATGCCTGCGGAATCCTTGCGGTCATCAGCAATTAGAGCAATTTCAAATTCAGGAAGGCATGCAATGAACTTTACAAATTTAATTTCATCTCTGCCGGCACCTATGAAAGCAATCTTTCTTTTCATTTTGAACTCCACAAATAAGTTGACTGATATTAGCATATTTTCAGGATAGTTCAAACTTTAAGAGTTCTTTTTTCTTGAAAAAACCAAGTTTATTAGTATTTTCATATTGTTGCTGTCGTATTGAATTAACAGATTCAGATTCAGAGGTCGGTTCATGAAAAATCAACTGGAAAATTTAAGGAAGGACTTTTTAGAGCACATCAATTCAATTAGTGAAAAAGAGGCCTTGGAAACATTGAGAGTCTCTTTTCTCGGTAAGAAGGGTGCGGTCACTTCGATAATGAAAGATCTCAAGGATCTTTCAAATGAAATGAAAAAGGAAGTCGGACAGTTAATAAACCAGATAAAATCAGATATGGAAAAGACCATAAATGAAAAACATATCGAATTTGAAGAAAAAGAGATTCGCAAAAAAATTGAGAGCCAGTGGAGCGATATAACATGGCCCAGTGAACCTGTTCAAGGTTCCGTTCACCCGATCTCCAAGGTGAGGCATGAACTTGAAGAGCTTTTTGTTTCAATGGGATTTGAGATAATTGATGGGCCTGAGATGGAAACAGAATACTATAATTTCAATGCTCTGAACATTCCGGATGATCACCCTGCAAGAGATGCTCAAGACACTTTCTGGTTGAAGAACGGTATGCTTCTTAGAACTCAGACTTCACCTGTACAGATACGAGGAATGCAGTCCAGAAAGCCCCCTTTTAAGTTTGTATCTCCCGGAAAAGTCTATAGAAACGAAGCAGTTGATGCAAGCCACGAACACACTTTTCATCAGATCGAAGGAATGGTAGTGGACAAAGGTATTTCTGTTGCGAACCTCATATATACATTAAAGAAAATAGTTTCTAATATTTTCGGACACCCTGTTGAAATAAGACTTCGACCCTCTTTCTTTCCGTTCGTTGAGCCGGGATTCGAACTTGATTTCAAATGTCAGATATGTGGAGGAAAAGGGTGCAGCGTCTGCAAGCAGTCCGGCTGGGTTGAATATCTTGGATGCGGAATGATACATCCCAATGTTCTGAAAAACGGCGGAATAGATCCTGAAGAATATCAGGGCTTTGCGTTTGGCGGTGGAATAGAGCGCCTTGTTATGATGAAGTACAGTATTGATGACATCCGTCATTTCCACGGCGGTGATCTCCGTTTTATGAAACAGTTTTAGCTTGGAGACTGAAAATGAAATTATCTCTTAACTGGCTTAAAGATTATATTGAACTTGATGACATCTCGGCGGAAGAGATATCAAAACAGCTTACAATGAAGTCTGCTGAGGTTGAGGCGGCTCACTGGACCGGTGCCCACTTTGAAAAGGTAATAATCGCCAAAGTGGAGAATGTAGTGCCGCATCCTGATTCCGACAGACTGAAGCTGGCTACGGTTTTTGATGGATCAGGAAGGCAGACGGTTGTATGCGGAGCTCCGAATGTGGCAACCGGACAGACTGTTGCTTTTGCGCCTCTGGGAACGGTTCTTCCCGGAAATTTCGAAATAAAACCTGCAAAGATACGGGGAGTTGAAAGCTGCGGTATGATCTGTGCAGAGGATGAGCTTGGACTCGGAACGAATCACGACGGCATAATGGTGCTTGACGGTTCGCTTACGGCGGGAACTCCTGTTTCGACAATTTTCGGTGAAAAGGATTACATAATTGAAATAGAGAACAAGACGATAAATCACAGACCGGACCTCTGGGGTCATTTCGGTATCGCAAGAGAACTGAAAGCTATTTTCAAAAGGCCCTGGAAAAAAGAACTTAAATATACGGTTATCAAGAGCGACCGTGTTGAAGAAAAGTTTGAAATTGAAATAAATACAGCAAGATGTCTTCATTATCTCGGATTGAAAATGGGCGGACTCAAGGTTGCTCCATCTCCTGAATGGATGAAGAAACGGCTTGAAAACATTGGTGTCAGACCGATAAACAATATTGTTGACATTGCAAATTTCGTCATGTACGAGACAGGTCATCCGATGCATACTTTTGACAGACGCGACATTGCAGGGAATAAAATAGTCATCAGGGATGCGGGTGAAGGTGAAAAATTTGTTACTCTTGATGGTTTGGAAAGAACGCTTAAAGCGGAAGATGCAGTTATTGCCGATACCGCCAGAGGACTTGCGATAGCTGGTGTAATGGGTGGTCTTAACAGCGAAGTAAAGGATGATACAACTGAAATTTTCATTGAATCCGCCCTTTTCCATCCTTCAAGTGTAAGAAAAACTTCGACCCGGCTCGATCTCAGGACAGATTCTTCAAGCAGATTCGAAAAAGCGCTCTGGGTGGAGAACTGCTATCTTGCGATGCAGAGATTTGTTGAACTCACAAAAGAACTTATTCCGGGTGCGGCAGTGCTTTCTGATCTTGCTGTTGCAGATAACAGCGCAAATTACGGTTTCAAGGGACATATCACGCTTACAACCGCAAAGATCCGCTCTTTCCTTGGTATAACAGAGGAAAAACTTCCTGATTCTGAAATAGTTTCGATGCTGAGTTTTCTTGATTTCAAACTTGAAACGAAAGGAGGAACACTCGTTGTTGAAATTCCCGAACACAGAAGGAGCAAGGATGTTTCAAGAGCTGAAGATATAATTGAGGAGATAGGACGGCTTTACGGTTATAACAACATTGAGCCGGTCAGTCCGCTCTTCAATATGGATAGAGCTCCGGTTAACATTGATCTTGAAAAAGGGAATGCGGTCAGGAACATTTTTGTCAACTGTTTCGGCGCAAGCGAAGTGGTAAATTATTCTTTCAGCGGACCTGCCGAACTTGAAAAAGTGCCCTTCAATAAAGAAAAGCTTATTGAAACTGTTGCAGAAAAGGAAGCTCCATTTCTAAGATATTCACTTGCTCCGGCAATGTTGAGCAATGTGTTTGAAAATCTTAAGAATTTTAAAGACTTAAGTCTGTTTGAGTTCAGCAGGATATTTACTGCTGATGGTGAAAAGAAGAGGATGGGTTTTATAGCAACAGGTGAAAAGGCAACTTTTGATCTTCTCAAAAGCATTGTTCTTTCAATATCAAAGGAACTGAGGACTCCTCAGCTTCGTTTTGACAGGATAAAAGACGGTTTTATGCTCGGTGATGTGATCCTTCATCCGGGAAGGTCAGCTGTTGTCGCTTTTGCAAAAACCGAGCTGGGTATCATGGGTGAAGTTCACCCCGCTCTTCTTAAAAAATATGATATTTCTGTTCCTGTCTATTATATCGAGCTTGACCGTGAAGCGCTTTTCTCACTTCCCGAAAGAAGTGTTAAATTTACACCGCTTCTCAAATTTCCGTCGACCGGATTTGATGTGACTGTCATTGTCCCGCAGAAACTTGAAGTTGATGAACTGTTTAAAATAATTAAGAAATCTGTTGATCCAAAGATTTTTGTTGAATCAAAACTTGTATCCTGTTTTGCCGGTGCACCGATCCCGGAAGGTTTCCAGAGCATCTCTTTCAGGATAATTCTCAACGCAAAGGAAAGAACCCTGACAGGAGATGAAATGAAAAACACTCAGCAGAAACTTTTCAACGACTTTAGAAAAGCCGGTTATAAAATAAGCGGTGACTGAAATGATAAAAGTCAGCGGCAGAGAAATTGAGCTGAAATCATCAACGGTCAGCGAACTCCTTGCACAACTTAACATTGACACAGAAAATGTCGCTGTAGTCAGGAACGGAGTTGTCATAAAAAGATCTGTCTGGAAAATAGAGCCGGTATGTGACGGAGATTCAATAGAGATCTTTTCGCCTGTAAGCGGCGGATAGAATTATTTTTTTACTTCAGCCGGTTTTTCCGGTCTTGGCCATCCGATGAATTCTTCTGTTTCGGGATCCATAAGTTCCGCATATTTTGTGATAAAAGTATCTTTCCACTCTTTCAAAGGGAATCTTCCTTCTTTTACGAACATTGTGATGTACATAAGCCGGTCATGGTGAGTAATTACCTGATATCTCTGAACAAGCTTATCAAGAAGCCCGAGAAGAAGCCCGTCATTAAGTTTTTTGGCTCCTGCATCAACACATTTCTCAGAAGCTTTTTTGATCCAGCTGTCAACCATATCTTTGTTGATATTTTCTACATTTTTGATCTTTATCATAGCTTTTATCCAATCTTCAGCTGTGCCCCCTTTTTCTGCTTCTTCCCAATACTGTTTGTAGAAATTTTCAGCTATTTTTTCATCAACCTGTTTCGCAAGATCTGTAAGCGTCTGATCGTTTGGATATTGTCCTCTCAGACCTATCAGCACAACTTTCGCCTGCTGGAAATCCCCTTTTTCAACGAGCTCCTTTACGAGCTCTCTTTTGTCAACCTGTTTTTCTGCACAGGAATAAAAAAATCCTGAGAACAGGGCCATAATAACAAATAATGTCAAAAACTTTTTCAT
>JAGOEX010000182.1 GCA_017997475.1 bacterium | reverse complement strand
TTCAGGTGCAACCGCATAAAGTGCCGCTGCTGCATCTTTCCAAAGATTCTTCACACATTGCGGATCTTTCACTGTCGGTTTATCACATTTACGGCAGAAATGAATGCTCAAGTCATCATTGTAATAGGGAAACTTTGCCTTTGCAAGTTCAGGACATTCTTCCGCTCCCTGATAATCAACATCGGCAAGTTCGACTTCATCATCAGTTTCATCCGACTCCGCGTCTTCCGACTCCGCCAAGGCTTCGTCGGACAAGTCGTCGGAAAGATCGGCATCCATTTTGTCATAATCATGGTCAAAATCCTGAGAATCATGGTCGCTTTTCGGGTTATTGCCGTTGCAGGATGTGCACGACCAGAACAACAGCAGAAGCAATATAATTAATATGTTACGCATGGTTACCATCCATCATCAGTTTCGCAACTGCTTTCATTGTATCCATTGCATGTTGAATTGCAATATGCCGTTCCGCTGTCGTAATTTGAATTAACAGTTGTACATGCAACTGAATTTCCGTCACACAATTCACCGGGTTCTATTATTCCATTTCCACATGTCGCCACCATAATTTCAGCCATCGTGCTGATCCTTATCCCGTTCCCTTTTGCAAAATATCCGTATCCGTCAAATGAATATCCGTCCCTGACATCAAGTGCATCACCTGTTTTCTGCGTGTAAACAGGAGTATTCCCGTTATAAGTGAGTTCATACACTTTTGCACTGTATGTGACAAATATCCTGTCATCAATTGTGAGTGCAAGTTCAGGACTCGATTTATAACTGCTCGAAGTTGTTATCCTTACAAATGTTTCAGCATTGTATCGTTTAAGTCCCGCCCAGTCATAAAGATGAATTATTCCATCTTTGATAACAAGAGTTGTGACATCTCCTGAAGTATTGACCTGCTGAACAATGTTCTGAGTTGAAATATCAAGTTTCTTAAGTCCCTGTCCGTCTCCGATTATCAAGTAATTTCCGTATCTTTTCATTACTGCACTGTCGCCGTAGGTCGCAATGTGCTTTTCAATGATAAGCGAAGATCCGTTGAATTTCAGAATATCAATTCCGTTACCTGTAGCGGCAAAAACTCTTTCACCTTCAATTTCAAGATCCCTGACCGGTCCGTAAAGTGAAATATTGTTTTTAAGAACAGGACTGACAGGATTTGAAATGTCATATACTCTTATTCCGTTACCGTGTGCCGCAAACAGATATTTCCCGAATCCTTCAACGGAATATATTTCTTTTCCTGCACTGAAATATGAATAGTCAGGTGCACTGAACTTGTTACAGGTTCCTGCTGATTCAAATCCCGACCAGAAAGAGGATGTGTCGGCGGCACGGCAAAGCACATTCTCTTCAAGATAGGATACTCCTTCAACTTCCGTAAAACCTTCTTCGATCATTGTTCCGTCATTTGCGTTCAATGTAATGTATTTTGCAATATTTCCGTTAAGTCCAGTCTGACTTACAAGAAGAAGTTCGTCACCTTCTTTTCTGATGAACAGTTTGAACAGGTCTTTTCCGGTGTCGCTGTTTATTATCTGCCAGCCGTTTTCAGCATCAAATTTCCAGACATCTCTCTTGACTTCTATGGTCTGCCAGTCTGTGTTTCCTCCTCCTGCAAGATATATTCCCGTTTCATCGGAATGGATATTGAAAAGTGTTCTCGCAGACGGTTTCTGTGCCGACTCAACATAATTAAGAGCATATCCGCCGCTTTCTGTCTGATAAAGTTCATACATTTCCAGGTATCCACCTGTATTTCCTGCAACATAGACAGTTCCGTCATATTCAATGAAAGTGATGTTATCCATTACAGGAAGTCCGTCTATCTCTTCAAGTGTTTCGCTTCCTGCACTGAAAAGTGAATATTCTTCCGTGTCCTCGTTTCTCATGAGCACAAACATTTTTTCATCTGATACTGAAAGTCCTGCCGGTTCAAGGTGTGAAGGGATGTTGCTGAAAGTTGCGGCATCTATCCAGCCGGCAGAGTTTTCAATGTGATTATATTTAAGAGTGATCGTGCCGAGTTCCTGATCTTCATCAACTGCAAAAAAGAATCCGTCCTTTTCAGTAACCGCTCCGTAAAAATTGTCAATGTAAACAGGCACAGAATTAATTGTGTCTTTCGATGAACCTGTCCATTTAATGAATTTGTTCCACCCTTTTTCAGGGAAGAAAAGTCCTTCTCTTAAAAATATCTCTCTCAACCAGTCATCAAAATATATCATCCTTTCCGGCTCAACAAGATCAAACGGCTCCCATTTGTAATATCCGATGCCCGTGTCATAAAATCTTGCACTTCTTGCATACCTTTCAGTGTTGTAAAAATGATTCGCATTTATCAGTTCATTTGAAAGATAATTACTGTTCTGTCCTTTTACGCCGACAGAAAGTGTAAACCTGAAATGGGAAACTCCTCTTCCTTCGGGAATCGTTGAAGGGTAGAGATTGTTTTCGGTTGCTGGAAAATCATCAACAAAATTTGATCTCCAATTCCAGTAAATTGTTGAGATTTTCTTTGTCCCTGCAAGAGGAAATGTTCTGTTGTCACATATCTTTGAAGGATCAACTGTTCCATATACGGATTCTCCGACTACATAAAGATTTGACGACGGACTATTTGAAATCGAAAGACACGCAGGATTGGAAGTCCAGTTAAGTTCTCGCCAGTTTTCTCTTATGCCTGTTCTCGGCACCGGCTCTGATCCGTGACTGAATGAATAGTCTTTCACCTTATGTGC
Organism: bacterium; assembly: GCA_017997475.1. Classification (GTDB taxonomy): domain Bacteria; phylum UBP6; class UBA1177; order UBA1177; family UBA1177; genus JAGOEX01. The sequence goes on along the minus strand of JAGOEX010000182.1, from coordinate 2,797 downwards.
AAGGTTTTTATAAGTTTCAGAGTTTTTTGTATTTGTGCATCGGCCGTCTTTCCCCCAGTTCTCATCAACTTGATCTATCGGCAGATTGCAGTATCTCAAACTTTGTTCTTTCGTGTCATCAACATTTTCATTCTGCCCGAACATTTTCATGTCAATTGTAAGATATTCATTCCGGATAAGCGGATCTGTCCCTTTTTTGGTGTATGAATCTGTATTTATGATCTTTGAATAACGGGTTCCTGATTCACACGCATCTCCTTTGCCATCAAGATTATGATCCGGCTGCCATTGGAAATGAGAAAAACATGAACCCAGCAAACAGTTTTCAACCATATAAGAATTGGTGTTTTTATGTTTAAATGCTCCAACTCCTGTGACAGCACTGCCGTTTGCCGAATTTATTCCTAACATTATCTCCCCTTCTTCATAAGAAAACGGATTATAAACTGAAGGACAGTTATCAACGAAATTTTTCCTGACATCATCTTCATAAATAAGCATATTTCTTATGCCGTTAAGAAAAACTACGGGTCTCCTTTTCCATCTCTGATTATAAATAGACTGTTGAGCGTCACTGTTTATCCCACCGTTTTCATAAACCGTTTGGCATAGATTCCTGACAGAAGAATCACAAACCTCGTCTCCATCAACATCTTTACAGAAAAATATTTTTCTGTTTGACTTATCGTAAAGAATCGGACAGTTATCTTCTTCGTTCAGAATTCCGTCACCGTCAATATCTCCATCGCATTTATTGCCTATACCGTCATTGTCAAAATCTGCCTGACTGTTCTCAAGTAGAGGACAGTTGTCAATCATATCGTCAACGCCGTCCTCATCTGTATCTCCAGATGCAAAATGATACAGAGACATGTCATCAGAAGTATTAGTATTGTTGGTATATTCATTATGAAGTAAAACAATATGAATGTCTCCACCCAGAGGTGAATTTCTCCAAACAGTTATTCCTTCAAGCTCATCCCATCTGCCATAATTTCCGAAATCAGGATCCATTTTTATATTTCCCATTGCAAATCGTGTGGACTCATATTCTGTTATTCCTGTTTTGCTGTTAACCTCAAAGATTGAGTAATCAGGAGCATAAACCTGAAACCCTGTCATATCAGAATCTTCAGCATGTTTATCATCCTGTACATATAAAAGCACTCCATTTTCAGCAAAACCTGCCCCTTGATTACTCCAATTATCAGTTAGATGTCTTGGATGCTCACCGGAAAGGTTGATCATGCTTTTTAATACAAGAGTGTGTTCTTCACTAAATTCGAAACCGCATACAGAATTTAGATTCTTTGCCTGCCCTGAAGTGTCTAAAGTAACATTTCGGGGACACTGGTTATAGAAGTACTTGTCTATCGGATTGTAATATGTTGCCGATGCTGATCGTATCGGCAATCCATCTGCAGTTACAAATTCCCAATATCCTGTAAATTCGAGAGTATCAGCACTAAATTCCATAAGATATGATGTTTCCTGATAACAATACAACGGAATCCATGTTTCACCATCTCCTGAAATAAAAAAACAATTTTCGACATTATTACCATTAATTGAATAAATAAGACGAAAAAAAGCAATATATCCATTAATTATACCACCTTCACCTTCAAATGATTCTTGAGCATTATATTCTCTTAGAAGATAATCATATTTATCAGCAAGATATGACATAAAAGCCTCTTGCAAATCATTAATTGTATCATAATTTTCTTCTTCATTTGCGACCCATGTCAATTTTCTGCAATTGTCAACTCCGGCATATACATGTTTTTTATGATATTCATTCTTTACATAATCAATTCCTCCCATATGATCACATGTTACTTCTTCCATCATCTCATTTATTTCATCCAAATTTATTGAAAGATCCACATTGTTAAAAGCACTGTCATAACGATACACCGCTTCTCTATTCGAAAAAAACCAATGAGAGATGCGATCTGAGGTGATACCTTGGGCTTCGTTTGCACGATCACCTAACTCGGCATCAGCAGGATTCCCGCTTAATTTTTCATAAATGGTTATTTCTCCAAAAAGGAATTGAAAAAATAAAAAGATAAATAAAATACTGATAAATACCTTCCTCATCTCACCCCTCCAACAAAAAAAATAATAAAAATATACCTTGAAAAACTCTTGAAATACCCTGAATGTATCTGAAAAAATTAAAGGATCGAACTTGTCTCTTGTCTCTTGTCTCTTGTCTCTTGAAAAATCATCCCGTTAAAACAGGAAAAGCAAGTTTTATTTGAATTTTTTGTCATTTATCTTTCCGTCGAAGTTCCGATCAGGTTGTATTAAATTGTTTTAAGAATGTCAAGGGGAAACATAACCTAAACAAAGCGCCATGACTGGTCAAAATCATTGACGAACAGATTTTTGCCAGTAAAATCGGTTCAATGTTGTGTCTTTTCACTGGGGAAATAGAAAATGTTAAAAAAAATCTTTTTTGCGGGCTTTTTATTGACTGCTTTATCGGTTTCATGTTCAAAGGACAAGGATAGGAACATTTATCCTGATGCTGACAATTCATCTCAAAAACCGGACGCTGACGAAAACATCGTTCTTCCTGACAACAATGAAAATCCTGATGCTGACACTGAAACTGTGGATAAGGAAGCACCTGATACACAGAAAACAGACCTTGAAAATAATGAAAATGATCAGGAAAAGAACGATCCTGACATCATTTCGGACACTGAAATAAATGACGAGGATGCAGACATTGAACTGATCGATCTGTGTCTTGAAAAAGAATGCCTTACCCATGAAGACTGCA
>JAGOEX010000181.1 GCA_017997475.1 bacterium | reverse complement strand
TCAAAACAGTAGTCACCCGGTTTTTTCATTTTTTCGCTTGAGATCTTTATTCCGTAGATATATGCGTATCTCTCTTCAACATCTTTGGCAACATTTGAGTAGAACTGTCCGAAAAGGGTGATCATAAAATATTTGTGTGCTGTGTATGAAAAATCAGCATCCACCCCCAACACATTGTAATCATAAACATATTTGTCATCAAGAGAAACAGAGTTGGAATAAGAATACGAATAATCCGAGTCTGAGCCGGCTCTTGACTGGGTAAGCTTCTTTTCAAGATTTATAGTATCTGAATAACTCACTGCGACATTAAATTTTACACCTGAGATATTCAAACCTGCTCCAAGCTGCAAAACAGCCATGAAAGGGTCATCCGGCTCGACCTTAAACTCTTCAAGGATATGCAGAGCTCCGCTTCCGAAAAGATTGAACTGACCGAAATCGTATTTAAAGCTGAGTGCCGCTCCTTCAGGATTCACATCATTATCCCACACCATCTGGCTTCCACCGGCTTTAAAAAGTGGATTTCTGAACTTCCCTGTGAGAAGTGATATCCACTTATAATACGGATGTACTTCAATATAGGCCAGATCAAGGAATATCGGTTTTGATGATGCCTGTCCTTTCATCGTTTCATTTGATGAAACAGGGGTTTCAGCTCCCGATGCAAGCCCGAAACCCGCCTTAAAATAATCCACCGGTCTGAAAACGAATCCCAGCTTTGCTTCAAAAACCCCTCTGTGGCGGGTGTCATGACCCGATCTGTCTATTTTTGCCTTCTTTTCAAATTCATACCTTGTTTTTATTTTCCCGTTCAGAGAGAACATATCGAGAATGTTTTTCTCTTTTTTTAAATCCTCTTTCAGTTCTTTTTTGATCTCATCCTTCAGTTCATTTTTAAGTTTCTCTCGCTCTTCTGTGCTTATTTCGGCACTTAACATGCATGAAAAGAAAACAACCATTAAAACAAAAAATAACTTTTTTAACATCACATGCTCCGTTTAACAAAAAACAAATGCTTTTCTCACATTAATTTTTTTAACGGAATACGCAATGGCATCTGAAAGAATTAACAGACTTTTAACAATTGGAAAAGATTTGGAAAAATTTCTGATCTATGAAGCGCCTGTGCCGGGCTTATACTCTTCGAACTCCCACTTGAAGTTGTCAAGAAGAACCATTGAATCCCATATGTTGTCTCCAGTATCCCAAATTGCGAGACGAAGTGTTATTTCTTCTCCCCCCACAACATTTCCTCTCACGGTCAGCCAACCCGTTCCTCCATGATTCTGAAAACCACTGCCGGCAAGCTCAGCCGTTCCAGTGCATGATGGATAGGTTGAGCTTACTGGACATACTTTAAAAAGACCCGATTTTGCAAGATTAACTCCTACGGGATATTTGTTTTCATCCATCGCAAGATTTTTATCTGCCGGATTTTGAAATTCCGGATTATCACTTTTGTGAGTCGATGTAAGAAGAGCTATGAAAAAATCATTATACTGCGTACAAACAAATTGAGGAAACTCCACAGAAAGGAAATAGAGGTTGAAGCTGAAAGATTTAACACCTTTCGGAACCCTGACTTTGAGTTGCAACATTACCGCATCTCTTATTACATCTCCATTCGGACAACTGGGAGCACTTGGTAATTTTTTGCCGTTTGCCTCATACCAGTCTGAAGGAGCAGAAGAGGACACACCTAAATTACAATGGCTTGAAGAAGAACAAGGAAAAGGATTTCGTGCCTTTCCAGAAGAAAGGGCGAGCATATAGTTGCCCGATTTAGGGGTTATAACACTTCCAAGAGCATTCAAAACACCGTTGCTGTCTATATGTGCTCCAAAAGAACCGTCAGGTTTAAGTATCTCTGCACTTATAACACCCCATCCGCTCGAAGGGTCGGCGGTTGCCGTTTTGCAAAGACCCAGTGCCTTGGCATAATCCATCGGCTCCTTAGTTGCTCCGTTTAGTGTACTGTCACACTCATAAAGCTGGGCGTTTTCACTTTCATCAAAAGAGCAGAAATGAATCGCCGTATCCCATGCATCTTTCGGATCGGGGCAATCACCTGCATATTCGCAACAGTCCTGACAGCTTGGAACTCCGTCACCGTCAATATCAGATCCGTTATCCACCACTCCGTCACAATCATTGTCTATGCCGTCATTGCAAAGTTCCCCAACTTCAAATTCAGGAAGAACCTCTCCTTCGCATGGACCCCATGTATGGTCGCTCTTGCATGTTCTCACTCCAGCTTTGCATGGACCTATGTCTTCAGTTATCGGAGATCCCTGATAATTACACTTCTGGGTCTGGTCAGGCGTACAGTCTCCTGTTGTGGTACCAGTATCTCCTGAATTTCCTGAATTTCCTGAATCTCCGGAATCCCCGCTGTCACCATCATCTCCCGAATCGGAATTGTCCGGAAGAGGACCTGAATCACCGCTTTGTTCACATTGGTATGTAGACAGATTACACTCAAAACCTACAGCACAGTCGTTATTGGAAAAACATTCCTTTTTGTTTCCGCTTTCTGTTTCATCATCTTCACCCCCGCAACCGGCGATGATCATGACGAAGGGCAGAATGAAAATGACAATTAATAATTTTCTCATCTTTTTCTCCTCAAGTAAAAAACCGACACTAGTTATAATTATCAATAATTTTTAAATATAATCAAGAGGGTCTTTCATTCCGGCCTGTCTGAAACCTTCAAGACGGAGCCGGCAACTGTCACAGACGCCGCAACTCAAACCGTTCTCAGACGGATTGTAGCAACTGTGAGTCATTGAATAATCAACTCCCAGTGAAATCCCCAGCTGAATTATCTCTTTTTTTGACATGTCAATTAACGGGGCCTCAACAATTATAGACGATTCGACACCCTTTTTTGTTCCAACAGAAACAGTTTCGTTGAATTTTCTTATAAATTCAGGCCTACAATCAGGATAACCTGAATAATCTACAGAATTGACACCTATGAAAATTCTTGATGCATCTATCGTTTCGGCAAATCCTGCCGCTATTGAAAGAAATATTAGATTCCGTGAAGGAACATATGTCGAAGGAATCCCCTTATCCGGATCTTTAGGTATTTCGATCCCGCTATTCAGCAGAGAGCAGTTAGAAAAAACAGAAAGATCGATATTGAAAACGGCTGATTTATTCCAAAGACCGTATTTTCTCAATGCCAGCGAGGCCTTTTCGACTTCTATCGAATGACGCTGTCCATATGAAAAAGTCAAAGGAGTGATATCAAAACCTTTTGAAACTGCATAGGCAAGTACTGTCGTTGAATCGAGTCCGCCACTGAAAAGTACGACTGCTTTTTCACAAATCATTCTACAATTACCATAAAGCTGAAGTGTATCTCAAGAAGATTTTGACTATTCAGAAGAACTTCAGGAGGGGGCGAAAAAGGTGATGCCATTTTAAATGCGTTTATCGCCTCCCTGTCGAGAAAATCTATCCCTGACGACACATCAACCTTAGCACTGATGAGCGTCCCGCTGGAAGAAATGTGAACAATAAGCTTTGTAAGCCGGTCCTTCTTTCCGTAAACATGACCTCCCGGATCATTTATCATAAGAACATATGACGGCGTCCAATGCTGTGAGATCGCCTGCTTAATTTTATTAAAATAAGCTGAATATATGAATTTTCTTGCATTTAGAGCCGTTTCATCACCCTTTTCAACATCTTTAAGAAAATCGTTTGAGGGTGTGGTAAGCAGCGTATCATTTCCGTTCATATACGGGAGAAATCTATTCGGTATCCTGTGACCACCTATCATCTGCGAACCCTCCTGATCTAAAGCATCTTCAGCATTGACCAGTCCGCTTTTTTCCTTCTCACCGCCACGGAGATACTTTCCGTCACTACCTTCAAAACCTTTCATCTCACCTTTTTTGACCTTTTCCTGCCGCATCGTGAGAGCATCATTCTCAGGACCGGATACGACATCCTCTTTTCTTTCTTCTGTGTCTGTTTCTCTTTGAATGGTTTCAGAAAGCTTTTTTCTGAGTTTTTTATCTCTGATATTGATATTATTGTCAAAATCGGACTTTGTTTCTTTTGAGACAGAACTGTCGTATTCTGAAAGATATCTGCTCTTTTCCGGTTTTTTCTGGATTTCCGGTCTTGCAATATCGACGACCTGTCCTTTCAAAAGATCTTCTCCGGGTTTTTCAGGAACAGCTTTTTCGGGGGGCACAGGTGTCGCATCATTTAAATCATAATATTTTATTGCAACGGTTGAATCATCAGAGGATGAGCCGGCATCAATTTTCACAAACAGCAGAATTCCGTGAAAAAGGAGTGAGAATACGACAAACGGAATTAAACTTGTTGTGCCGGAACGATCTCGTTTATAATTTTTATAAGCCATTGCCTAACCGTTTCATTAATAAAATCAAGATTGTATCCATGATCAAAACATTCTTTTGCAAATTTCTCAAATATCTCCCCCATTTCCGACTGCATATGAGCAAGAACTTTTGGAATAAATTCTATCTTCCCCGGTTCAAAGTCACGGGTATCCCTGAACTGCACCATAGCAAAACGGTATGTCAGTTCTTTAACCATCGGCAGACCATTCAGTTCAAGTTCACTTTGAAGGAAATCGCGGAACATGACAAAATATCTTTCGAAATCAGTGTTCCGTTCCATTTTAAAGAATTATTGATTCTGTTCAGGTGCAGGTGCGGGAGCATCTTTAGGCGGAACCTGGCATTGATCATCAATGAAAAGCATCCCTTTCGGGCAGCATCTTCCCTTTCCACCTTCATGATAACCGGCAGGACAGATAACGCTTTCAACAGCATCACTGTATCTTGAGCACTTTCCTTCCATTATGAAATTAAATCCCTCTTCACAACAGAGATGTTCTACAAGGTGACTTCCGGGATTACAGTTGTCAAGTATCTTGAACGAAGGGATAATGCACATGTCGTCATCAGGAATGAAACCCTGCTCACAGCTTCCGGACTTATTGTACTGGCTGTTTATGTTGAATTCACCCAGATAAAGTTCTCCGCCGCGGAAATTAAGATCCGATTTAAAAACGAATATATTGTTGTTGAACTTACGGTCAATCGTCATAATGAAACTGTAATTGCCCGGCTCAACTTCATATTTTTTTTCTGTGTTGAATTCAAACACATCTATAATTGAAGGGTCTCCGTCCTTCATAAGGAAAACCACTGCATTTCCGCTAGGATAATTATTTTTAAGATGGATCTGAGAAACATTTGACGGAATTTTAAGGTCTCTGTTAGGCGATTCTTTAAATTTATCAAGTCCGTGAGGTGTCACTTTTTTTAGAATCTCTTTCTGCATGTCCATTATTGTTTCATTGATAAATTTCTCATTTTCCGATTTAAGCTCGAACACCTTCACCATTGTCGTAACAAGTTTTTCCTTGTTATCAGCTTTGATCATCTCGATCTTCTTTTCAAGCATAGATGTTTTATCATCTTTTGAATCCGCACTTCCGCAACTTAAAGCGAAAACCATACAACATGTTATAATTGCTGATAAAAGTCTCATTTCGTCTTCCTC
>JAGOEX010000180.1 GCA_017997475.1 bacterium | reverse complement strand
AGTAGCAGTAATAATTTGAATTTCTGTATTCAAAACTGTTCTCTTTCAAAGTGATGTAGAGCCCGAAAACCCCCACTGTATCATTTATCGAGTATATTTTCTCCCTGTATGACGGATTGATCGAATCCCCTTCAAGCATGTCAAGCATGTCGGCAGGATGCATAGTTGAAATAAAATTGGATGCATATATCCTTTCACCGTTTTGCGTTTCAATATATTTCAGCTCTTTTTTTTCAGCAGCGAGTTTCACAACTTTTGAATTTGTCTTTATTTCCACACCGTTCTTTTTTATGTTCTCTATCAGGGCATCAGCTATCTGAGAGCCGCCGTCAACCATTCTCCATGAACTTTTTATGAAATTGTCGTTTATCAAAGCGTGAACATGGATGGGTGTTTTTTCCGCCACTCCGGCATAAAGGGGGTTGTTCCCTGCAAGAACATTCTGAAGGAGAGGATCTGAAGTAAAACTTTCGATAACTTCCTTAGCATTTTTCTGGAAAAAGAATTCTTCAGGGATTTCAGCGGCTTTAGTTGAAAGATTATAAAGAGGAAAAGCCGAGACCATGTTTTTTGTGAATTCAATGTATTTTTTTATCCCTTCCCTTTCTTTTGGAAAATGGAAACTCAGCTGTTCAACAAAATTATCATAACCCATTGCAAGGGGATACTCTTTTCCGTTGCCGTTGAAACAGATCCTGTCAAAAGCATTCCCGTCAAGTTTCCTTATTTTAAGGTCATCCATTATCTTTAGGTATTTAAAGTAGTTATAAAGATTTTGTCCTTTTTCAAGGCCCCCGATGTAATGGACGCCGGTATCAAATATCCTTCCATCCCTTTTAAATGTCTGCAGTGATCCGCCGGGTTTGAAGTGCTGTTCGACGACACACACCTTTTTTCCTTCCTTTGAAAGGATGTAGGCACAGATCAGCCCCCCCAGCCCTGAACCTATTATAGCAAAATCATACATCAGCAACTCCTTGTTTTTTAAGGAGATATACCACATTGGATGTTTTTTTCTGGTGCTTTACGACTTCAAATGAAAGCCCTGCTGAAACCGCCGCTTTTTCTATTACGGACCTTGAAACGAAATTGAGCCCTGTGTCCGCCTGATTGAATTTAAGCCCTGTGGAAAATTTTTCTGTCACAACTGTGTTTCCATGTTTCCCGGACATTCCGCTATCCGCATCCCTTATTATTATGATCCCGTTTTCATTAAGCTTTCCGGAACATTTCTCAATCAGGGCGGATTGTTCTTCAACCGGAAGATAATGAAGCACATCATTCATTATGAACACATCGGCTTTTTCAAATGCGGTTTTTGTAACATCATCACAGATAAAAGTCGTCCTTTCGCTGCATGAATAACAGTTTTTTGCTAAATTTATTTTCGTTTCGTCATAATCTATCGCTTTTACAGATCTTTCCTTTGAAGTGAGCGTAAGCATGAATGTAAGCATTCCCATTCCGCAGCCGATGTCATAGATCTCTGCTTTCCGTGGAATAATGTCGTTAAAAAATCTGTAATTATCTTCAAGCATTATCTTTATTCTCGCATACCATTCGATGTCAGGACTCTTGTAAACATAGTTTTTCATCAGCCGGTCACGATAGAAATCGACTGTTCCGAGTTTTTCATAAACCGACTCACATTCCCTTTTGAACATTGCTGAAATGTTCCTGCATTTTTCCTGATAAGTTTCACCATATTCAGTTGAATCAGCAGGGATCCTTTTTAAAATGTTATAGGAAAGGGTGCTCCCACGCACTGAGAATTCCCCTTTTTTAATGCTGTGCCCCGCCCCGTGAATGACAATTGGAACTATGTCAAGTTTGAGCTGATCTGCAAGGAAAAACGCACCCTTGTGAAATCTTTGAAGATTTATGCCGTCCCCTCTTGTCCCTTCCGGGAATACTACGACCGAATATCCGGCATCAATACATTTCTGCAGTTTGGGGGCCATTTTCTCAAACCCTTCGGTCGTCGTGAAAAAGTCGGCGAACTGGACAAGTTTTCCAAATATAGGATTGCTTGAAACCCATTTCTTTGTAACCATTACTATCTTGACCTGCAACGAAAGCATCATCAGTATATCAAGAAAAGATGAATGATTTGAGATAATTACAGCCGGTTTTTTAAAATCTTCGTTAAAGGGATTGTTCTTTCTCAGCCGTACCTGCGGAGCTGAAAGGATGACCAGCCGGGCAAGAGACTTTATCATCAAATGGTAAAGATATTTCCTGATGTTGCGACCGCTTTTAAAAGGCCATGTCGTAAATATCGCAAAACCGAGCGAAGAAAGGATCAAGCTGAAAATGACATAGTTTGCATATGCAAGAAAAGTGTATGTGAAAACAATGAAAGTGTGCGGCGGAGCTTTCTTTTTCTTCTGTCTGATCATCAGCCAGTCAAATATCGCAGGAGCAAGCACAAAGGCGTTAATAAGTGTTGATATCATTCCCGCGACAGCTATCAGCGCAATGGACCTTAGAGCCGGATGCACCGCAAGAGCAAGCGATCCGACACCTGCCACGGTTGTCAGACACGAAATCAGAATGGAACCTTTGTATGACCTCTCCCACGATTTTTCACCGAAAGCGTATTCCTGCATTTTTGCACGCATTATGAAAACCACATAATCTATCCCCAGACCGAAAATAAATGTAACGACTATTATATTCACGATGTTGAACCTGACATCAAATATAGACATGAAACCGAGAGTCCATACCCATGAAAAGATTATCGGTATCATTGCGGCTATCGCCAGCTCCAACCTTCCGGAAAGGATGAAAAGAAGCAGGAACACCACTATCATCGAATAGTTCAGGAGTTTTTGAAAATCCATTTTAAGCATGTTGACCAACTTTGACATTATCTCGGACCTGTCAAATATGAAAATGCTTTTCCTGTCTTTGAACTCAGAAACAAGCATCGATTTTTTTGAATCATCTATTCTCAGCAGAGATGCGGACATGAAACCTTTTGTGCTTTCAGTCAACCATTCATCAAACATCTGCGGAGCAAATTTTGTGAGCCAGTAAGGGTCCACCGGATCGAATTTCTTATCGATAAGTTCGTAAAAATCTGCAAAAGCATCTTCTTTAAAACCGTAAACTGCTCCTTCTGTGATCAGGGTTTCTTTAACTTCTTTTTTCCTTTCACTGTTCCAGAAAGAATTCCATCTTTCTATCTTTTTCGCCTGTCTGCTTTTTGACATAACCACCCCGGAAATATCCGAGATTGAAGTTATGACCCCTTCGCTGAAAAGTTTGTTTATTGCAAATTCACTTTTCTCTCTTTCTTCAAGGACTTTATCTAACGAATCCCCCTGATAGACAAGATATACCGCTTTTTTATTTATTGAACTTATTCTGTCTATCTCGTTCATCGTTCCTTTAAGCTCAGGAGGAATGTAATTAATGCTGTCAAGGTTGTCTTCAAACCTTACATCGTTTGAATAGAAATACAGAACCGCCGTCAGAAGAACCATGAAAATTAAAAGGATCCGGTTCTTTTCAAATTCGATCGAACTCAGTTTTGATATAAGTCCGTTTTCTTTTTCCATGCAGTGGGAAATATCATCCTGTGATCTTACTGCATCAATTATATGAGGCAGTATCACGATGGAAAAAATCATTGCTGAAAGTACTGCTATGGATGCAAGAAGTCCGAGATCGTTAAGTAAAGGAGCATCAAGGAAAAGCAGACATACAAATGCCGCAACCGTAGTAAGACAGCTCAGTATTAGGGGAAATGAAAGATCGGATATCGCATCTGCGGTATTTCTGCTTTTTATCACATGGGATATTACATGGATCGAATAGTCAACCATTATGCCAAGGAGTACGGAAGTGATACCGAGGGCTATTGCGGATATTGTCCCCTTTATCATCACTGCGACAGAAACTGCGGCAAGAGCTCCGAAAACGGCAGGGAGGAACACAAGGGGAATTAACTTCAGTTTTCTGAAATAGAGCATAAGTATAAGAAATATAAGGATCACCGCCACGACAGAGGATATTATTACATCGGTCTTTATCCTGTCAGCGCTTCCCACTCCTACCGGAATACCGCCGAAAAAGCCGCCTTTGATCCTCCCTTCATATTTTGCTGTCGTTTCAGAAAGCACTCTTTCCATTTCACTTACAAGTTTTGCATTGTTACCGGTGTCACCTGCAGAAAGAGCAGGCTGAATGAAAAATATGAGACTTTTTCTGCTGTCGGCAAAGATATGTCCGTCGATTATCTCAAATGAACTTTCAGGGTTGAGGCTTTTGAGTTTCTCCATCCCTTTGAAAGTAATTGAAAGGGGATCGCGCCTTATGAATTGTGCAGATACCGCTCCGGCGGGAGAGATTATGTTCCTGTAAAGAGCTCCGACAGTCTCTTTCAGCACTTCAGGCAATGTATTCCTTTCAAGCTCTGCATAATCATTTTCATCAAGGAAGAAAGGCAGAAATTCATAGAAATGTGAATAAACCGCCTTCTGATCAATGAGCGTTTTTTCGTTTGAGAAGGAATCTATCATCGATGCACATTCTGACTTTTTCATCCCATCAATAAAATCGTTCGCAAAATTTGCAAGTTCCATATGATCATCTTGCGATCTATCTGCAAATGATACAGTGAATATTATCCTGTCGAGGAATTTGAACTCTTTTAATATTCTGTTGTATTCCTCTCCGTCATCTCCGAAAGGGATCGCTTTTGTGATATCCTCTTCAAGCTTTATTTTTGAAGCGGCAGAACCGGCGGCGATAACCAGAATAGAAAACACAATGAACAGAGCAAACCGTTTTTTTGAAAGAATATGGTAAAGAACTTTTAATATTGAAACCATTTTATGCTGTCCTCTTTTTTCTTCTGATCTTAATAACAGGAAAAGTCACTGCAAAAAAAAGAATGCCTGTCACCACCATGAGGACAAATGACCCTGTAACATACTGGACAATGTTTAAAGACACTGATTCGAGAGTGAGATTGTTAATGTCCAGCGCGATTTCTGAATCGTAGAAATATCCCCCGAGAACATAGCTGTAGTAAATTATGAACGGTATGAAAGGGGGAATTGAAATATGCGACGCGATGAGTGCAGTAACTTTATTAAGTTTCAGAATGTGTGCAAAGATCAGAATGAGCATTATCTGAAAACCCCAGAAAGGGGAAACTCCAATGGTTCCGCCAAGAGCTACTGCGGAAGATATTTTCAATGCAGATTCGTTTGAACCGAGAATGTTTTCAACTATTTCACGGGCACTTTTCTTTTTCAGGTCTCTTATATACATCAACGGTCTAAAGATCGTAAAAGCTAAAAAAACAAGGATCGTGTTAAGGATGCTGACCCTTGTAAAATCGCGCACCGGTCGGAAGTGGCTCACCCTTGTCTCTTTCGGGAAATAAATGACTGAAACCGGCACATGTGTCACCCTTATTCCTGTCCATGCGGCTCTTACTATCACTTCTATCTCAAACTCGAATCTGTTTGTTATGTATCTGATATCTTTGAGTTTTTTAACTGGATAAAGGCGATATCCGCTTTGTGTGTCAGGAAGATCTATCCCTGTTTCGACTT
>JAGOEX010000179.1 GCA_017997475.1 bacterium | reverse complement strand
CAAATTCTTCACTCATAAAACTAATGATCTTCTCAATGATCTCGGCTCTTTTCATAACTTGCTCCAAAAAAAATTATTTAACGAACTTCCTTAAAATCAATGTTGAGTTTGTTCCGCCGAAACCGAATGAATTACTTAACACCGTGTTAACTTTCATTTCAACGGTCACCGGTGTTATGTTCAGTGGTTTCGCCTCTTCACCCGGCTGCGAAAAGTTTATGTTGGGGGCAACAAAATCGTTATGCATCATTATAACTGAATAGACTGCTTCGCTTGCTCCCGCCATCCAGCACTCATGCCCTGTCATTGATTTTGTGCTCGAAACATATGGCTTGTGCTCACCGAATGCAAGGTCTATCGCTTTCGCTTCGTTCATGTCACCGACCGGAGTTGCTGTAGCGTGTGCGTTGACATAATCTATATCCCTCAGATCAAGACCGGAATCTTTTATGGCCATGTTCAGAGATCTAAAAGGTCCATCAACGTTGGGAACAGAAATATGGCTTCCATTTGAAGAAAAACCGTAACCGATCACTTCTGCAAGGATGGGAACTCCCCTTTTAACAGCACTTTCGTAACTTTCAAGTATCAAAGATGCCGCTCCGCCGCTTGGAACAAGTCCGTCGCGATCTTTGTCAAATGGTCTGCATGCTTTTTCCGGTTCTGATTCTCTTGTCGAAAACGCGCTGAGTCCGTCAAAACTCGCCATTGAATGGTGGTTCACTTCCTGTGCTCCGCCGCACAGAACTATTTCCTGCAGACCCGATCTTATCATCAGATATCCAAGTCCGATCGCATGAGAACCACTTGCACAGGCACCGCTGATGGTGAAGTTTATACCACGGAGTTTAAATATCGTTGCAAGATTCATTGTTACAGTTGAATTCATTCCCTGAAAAATAGCACCACTGCCAAGAAGCATGGTATCTTTCTTTTCTCTCATAATATCTGCGGCATCAATTACAGCTTTTGCAGAACTGTCATTGCCGTAAAGTATCCCCACTTCATTTTTTTCAAGAAAATCCATATCAATTTTTGCATGTAAAAATGCCTGATCAGTTGCGGCATAAGCATAAATTCCTTCATCAGCCATTCCGACCCTTTCTCTTCTTGAAACCTTCCCTTTAATGTCAGGCATATCAACTTTTCCAGTGAGAGCACTTCTGAAACCGAGTTGCTTTCTTTCAGGATCAAAAACAATACCGCTTTTTCCTTTGAAAAGAGAATCCCTGACCTCATCAATCGAATAACCGATGCAGGAATGGATCCCCATGCCTGTAACAACCACTCTTCTCATATATAACCCCTTGAATTATGTATACAATCCGCCATTAACCGAAATAACTTCACCCGTAATGTAAGAAGCAGAATCCGACACAAGGAAAGAGACCACATTTGCAACTTCCTCAGGTTTTCCGAACCTTCCAAGCGGGATCAGTTTCCTGAAATCAGACTCGTTTATCCCCTCTATCATTTCTGTGTGAATAAACCCCGGAGCAACGACATTTACCGTCATTCCCCTTCTTCCAACTTCCTGAGCAAGCGCTTTTGCCGCACCGATCATTCCGGCTTTCGATGCAGAATAGTTCGTCTGTCCCGGAAGTCCTTTTATTCCTGAAAGACTTGCAATGTTCACTATCCGGCCCGATTTGTTGTACATCATCTCCTTTATTACTGAGGAAGTAACTGAATAGAAAGAATTGAGGTTAGTGTTGATAACTGAATCCCACTCTGAATCATCCATAGACATAAGCAGATTGTCCTTTCTTATTCCTGCATTATTTACAAGAACTTCAATGAATTTTTCAGGATTTGCCGCTTTCCAGCCGTCAATGACCGTTCTCACTTCACTGCGGTTTGCGACATCAAATTTCAGCAACTCACCGCTTCCGCCGTTTTCTTTAATTATTTCAAGCGTTTTAACAGCTTCGACATCATTACTGCGGTAGTTTACGATCACATGGAGACCGTCACTGGCAAGTTTAAGCGAAATCGCTTTTCCTATTCCTCTTGATCCTCCGGTAACAAGTGCAATTTTCATATCATCCTCAAACTGTAAAATCGTTGTTGTAAATATGTTCCTTCATGCTGCTGATCTGTATATATTTCGGAGAATCCTCTTTAAATGCGGGGACGATCTTCCTTAAACTGCTATATATTTCAGCGGTGTTAACTGACATTTTTGATGAACATTCAAGACAGTCAACTGCCTGAATTAGTGCCATAAGTTCGATCGCAACGACCTCGAAGGCATTATTGATAACGGTTCTTGCAATATTTGCCGAGTTGGTTCCCATGCTTACAACATCCTGATTGTCATTGTTGTTTGGAATGGAGTGAACACAGTTGGGAAAACATAAAGTCTGATTTTCAGCCGTGGTTGAAACTGCTGTGAACTGAACCGCCTGCATCCCGTAATTAAATCCCGGCCTGCCGAGATTTACAAAAGGAGGAAGCTTTTCGTTAAGTTTCGGGTTCATCAGATAGTTAAGCTGTCTTTCAGAAAGCATTGTCAGTTTTGTTACAGCGATCTTCATCTTATCCATTTCAAGTGAAACATAATCTCCGTGGAAATTCCCGCCGTGATAGACAAACTGATTAGTGTGGTCAATGACCGGATTATCGTTAACTGAATTTATTTCATCTATCAGTATTTTCTGAGAAAAATCAAGTGTTTCCAGCACCGGTCCAAGAACCTGAGGAACACATCTGATCGAATAGAACTCCTGAACCTTTTCATCAATGAAACCAGGGGCAAGTTCGGTATCATACATATTTATCTTTCTGCTTTTGACTAGTGAGCTGCCATTGAGAAGCTTTGAAAGTTTAACGGCGACAGTATTCTGCGAGGAATGAAGCTTTACACTATTCGTTTCTATCGAATAATGGTCGTCATAGCACTCAACTACTTCCATCATGATAGCACTGGCTCCGATCATCCAGTCAAAAAGCCGCTTTGACTGATAAAGATTTGTAAGTCCTATCGCTGTCATGACCGATGTTCCGTTAATGAGCGCAAGTCCTTCCCGAAGGTGCATTTTTATCGGAGCGAGTCCGCACCTTTCAAAAGCCGTTGACGCTGGAACGATCTTTCCATTGAGGTACACTTCCCCTTCCCCGATAAGGTTGAGAGCAAGGTGTGCAAGCTGAACCAGATCTCCGCTCGCCCCCACTCCGCCGTGTTCAAAAATGACTGGTGAAATATTGTTGTTCAGAAACTCTGCAAGAAGATGCACCACATCGGGATGAACACCGCTTTTGGCAAGCATGAGCGAGTTAAGACGGGCAAGAACGGCACCCCTTGCATAAATATCGGGAAGTATCTTTCCTGTTCCGGCAGCATGACTTCTGATCAGATTCAGTTGGAGCTGTTCAACATCTTCATCGGCAATTTTGTATCTTGCCATCGGACCGAAACCCGTATTAATTCCGTAAATTGTCCGGTTTTTTGAAAAGCTTTTAAGAAAATTGAAATTTTCCTCAACCTCGAGCATCGCTTCATGAGAAAGCTCGACCCTGCCTGAGTTAAACACTATATCAATAAAGTCATCAAAAGTGATGTATCTTGCACCTATTGTGATCATCTTTTTTCCCGTCCCGCCAAAAGAGTTATCAAAATTCTCAAAAAACAGCCGAAAGATTATAGCGAAACAATAATCAGGGTCAAATAATTTGGGGAAAGTAATGGAATTTGTTTTAAACGGTATACATAATCCTTTTTACCAGATAATTTTTTTTATGTTTTTAGAGAAAGGGCAGAGTTTTTTGTTGAGAACTCGGTGGTGATTACTCAAATTCTCGCACACAACGTATAGAGCTAGTAAAAGGAAAGTTTTGTCTTGATATGCTACCTAAAAAGAAGTCTACATACCAATAATAATCACCATCAACTGATGAAGAAATCAATGGAGATGGATCATCATCAATCTTTGAATAATTATTGGCATAAGGATCACATCCATAGCAGGAAGTATTCCAACACGAATCCCAATTCAGGCAACTGTCATTAATAGTACATGTTCCACCTGTTTCAGTAAATTCACAATTTTGCACAAGGGTTCTCAGTTCAGATATTGTCGGAATTCTCCAATTATAATAAGTGGCTGCTATTTCGTTACAGTAGTTAGCGGAATTTGTTGACAAGACGGTTCCTTTGTCAGACCAAGATAATCCAGTAGAAGGATCGTTCCACACTTCAAGACAATTATTCAAATCCCATCCTGAACAATCACTTTTGCAAGTCGCAGTGCCTCCTCCATAATAAGGTGCCAAATACATACAGGAAATTGTGTTCCCGTCGCATCTCTCATAGGCTTCAACATCTCCATTACCACAAAATGGAGCAGGTCCTATAACACAAATTAAATTACTGGTGCCAGCAGTGCCATTCATATTTCCCACATGTGTATTATCAAAAGAAACCCACCACCAATAAATTTCGCTAATACTAATCAATGATGGAGAAGATGTCCAAAAGCTACCAGAATATCCAATTGCTGAGTATCTTCCATCACTCCCAGATGGACAAAAACTGTGATTACATCCTTGACCTTTGCAAGTACTCCAATTCAAGCAATCATCCGTGATGCCACACCCCTCTACTGTTTCCATATAAGGGCAATTCTGGATGATTGTTCTCATTTCGCTCACAGTAGGAAGTCGCCAGTTTGTATATTCTCCTTCTGTAAGAGTATCACAGTACAATTTTGCTTGGTCCCAAGTCCAATCTGTTTGAGCAGGAACAGAAGACCATATTAATCCTGTTTCTGTATCAGTCCATGGAAATATTATCTCTACCTTACAAATTTCGTTTATTTCATCCTCAACATACCCTTCATCACACTCCCACGCTCAACGGGCTGGGGGATGAGTTCAAGGGTCGGGGAAAAGCTCAAAACTCTCCGACGGATTGCGATCCGTCGCTACGAACCCGCCCTCATTAAACCGGGCGGGTGAAAAGGGAAAAAGCGGTCAAATGCCTCACCTCACACAACGGGCATAGCCGTTACTTGCCTTATTGACGTTGTTCACACTACCATAGTTGAAAAGCACATCCCATGCATTGTAGGTATTGCCCACATAGGACGAGGATGACCAGAACGAATTTGATGACATTCCCGGAAAAGTGCTCGCAGGACCATAAATAGTGTCATCAATCAAAGTTTTAAGCTCTTCGATATTAGGCAATCTCCAGTCGCTATAGTCACCATAGCTAAGTGTTTCACAGTAATCCAGTGCCTGCTGCCATGTTTTGTTTGTCGCATACTCCTTTGTCCATTCAAGACCTGTTGCGGTGTCTTTAACTATCACTTTGCCCGAAACTGTGATTTCTTCAAATAAAGCAAAAAGATCAAGACTTAAAAAGCACAAAAAAAATAAAAAAGCAATCCTTTTAATCATTACTTATCCTCCTGCATAAAGCATAATGTTTTTTTCATTCCAATATTTATCCTTAATTTCTTTTCTTATTTCCGCTTTCCACTTTTTTATGTGAAAATATTTTTTCAGCCATTGATGTTTTTTCAGTGTTTTTAAAATTATTTTAAAGCTGTTCGCTTTACTGCAATGTGCAAGGTATGATGTCACTACCGCTTTTAATTGTTTCAATT
>JAGOEX010000178.1 GCA_017997475.1 bacterium | reverse complement strand
AAGAAGGAAATGGAGCAATGAAAAAAGATGTTCGTTCACTAATTGGAATTCCGAATTAGGGCCCTGTTGACATCGCTGAAGATAGCGATATGGCGATAGATATGTTTAAAAAACCTAATGAAGTTCTCATATATGCAGTCAGGAATCTTTCTGAACTGATCACAAATAAATCTTTCATCAATGTTGATTTCGCCGATGTGAGACAGACCATGACAAATATGGGACTTGCAATGTTCGGTTTTGGCAGTGCGACTGGAGAGAATGCGGCTATCAATGCGGTGAAGGAAGCCCTTAACAATCCGCTTCTTGCCGATTTTACAATATCGGGATCAAAGAAAATGCTTGTCCATTTCGGCGGAGCTCCTACACCCATGAAAGAATTTGCAAGTGCGGCAAAATACCTGACAGACCAGCTGCATGAAGACGGTGATGTCATCTGGGGCGCGTCTGTTGATGAAAAAGCCGACAAGGTTTACGCTCTTATCGTTGCGGAAGCTACAGAAGATACAATAAGCACGATAGATCTTCCCAAAAGCATGAAAAAAGTTGAAGCAAGTGATCAGGGTAAGTTGTTTGAAGTTAATGAAAAACCGGTCGAAGTTCTGGAACAGAGATCTGATTTTGTAGAAATGGACGAGATAGAAGTTGATGTTCTTGCTCCTGCCGCACAGAATACCGGCAGTAGAGATAACGATGAAGAGGTCTTTAACATCGATAGAGAGAAGATTTCAGCCACGAATGTGTTCGATGACGAGATAATTGTCACTGAAAGTAAATACAACCCTGAAGATACTACGATCCCGGCGTATCTGCGCTACCTTAACCGTAACAAACAGAACGAACAGGCGGTTACGGAAAAGAAGCTTGACAGAATACAGTCTTCTAAAAACAAATAAGCCGTGACAGAAAAACCGCTGTTAATCTATCCCGATAGAACGGATATAGCAGTTTCAAACCTTGCTGTACACTGGTTTTTCAACGCTTTTAATGAATTTGAGCCGGATCTTCTTACATCAGACAGCAAAGTCGGAATATTTCACAAAAGAGATATCAACAAAACTCCTTTTGTGTTTGTATCACTTTCATACGGACCTGATATTATAAAGTTTGCCAAGATACTCAGAAACAGCGGAATACCTTTACGGAAGGAAGATAGAGAGAAAGGCATGTTTCCCTTATTTATCTGCGGAGGTATCGCGGCACTTTTAAATCCGGAGCCGCTTACTCTTATTTTTGATGCTGTGTTCCTTGGTGAAGGCGAATGTATGAAAGATGATATTGTAAAAATGTTTTCGATGGACACAAGAGAAGGTGTCCTGGATCATATCAATGCTCTTGAATATGCAATGACTGATGTAAAGCCGGATGCAAGGCAGGTGATTGCCGAAGGAGGATCTTTTCTTGTCAGTTCAAATGAAATTCTTCACAAACTCGGTAACTGTTTCGGGAACAGAAAAATAGTTGAAATGAACAGGGGATGCACATCAAGATGCAGGTTCTGTGCCGCAAGTTATGCCTACAGGACTTTCAGAGAACCTGACGGAAAAAAGCTCATGGATTTTGTCAAAAAAACTGCGGAACGGAAAGAAGGACTCGCTCTGATGGGGACATCTCTTGCCGATGTAAGCAGTTTTGACGAAATTCTTGAAACATGTGCGGCATCCGGTTGCACGGTTTCTCTATCGTCACTTAAAATAACTGAAATAAATGAAAAAAGAGCCCTTCTCCTGAAAAAATGCGGTGTCAGGACCGTTACTGTTGCAGTGGAAAGTGCAGATCCTGACACAAGACAAAAGATATTGAAGAACATAACAGATACTGACATTTTCAATGCGATGGAGATATTGAAAAAACACAATTTGAAGGCAAAAATTTATTTGATAGCCGGCTTTCCGGAAACAGATCTGCAAAAAGAAGCGGAATCGGTCATCGAACTTCTTAAAGAACTTGATAAGCGGAATCTTCTTCATGATGTGACAATTTCTGTTGCTCCGCTTTCCCCGAAACCGTTGACACCTTTGCAGGATGCTAAGTTCATGGATAAAAAACAATATAAGAACTATATGGTTGCGTTGAAAAAGGGTTGTTCAGTTTTCGGGAAAAGAATAAAACTCGATTTTTTCTCATACCGTGAAAGTGAAATAGATTATAAGACAGGTTTTCTTAAAGGGGCCGATCTTATAGATCTGATAAATGAAAACATTGAAAAGGGCGATGTGTAATGGCAGAAAAGATTATCGTTTTTTGCGAAAATGACCGCTTAGCCAGATATTGTAAAGTAACATTTGAACTGTTATCTGTGGCGCGATCTCTGGCAGAGAACAGAGGTTTTTCTGTGATTGCAGTTTCATTCAAAGGTCACTCAGAAGGGAGCGATGCACTTTTTGCTTCCGGAGCCGATGAGGTCATTGAGCCACACTGGACTGAAAAAGAGGGACTTTTCAATCTTGAAACGGTTACTCATATTGCTTCTGAAGTTATCAGAAAACTTGATCCGGTGATAGTTCTATTCGGTGCGACAGATCTTGGCAGGGTACTTGCTCCGAAAGTTGCCGCAAATGTGAGATGCGGAATAACAGCAGACTGCACCGGTTTTGAAATAAACAAAGACGGTAAACTGGTTCAGATAAGACCGGCTCTGGGTGGAAACATACTTGCCCACATCATATCGCCCGAAAGACTGCCGCAGATGGCTACTGTAAGGCCGGGTGTTTTCAAAGTGAAGGAGTTCTTTAATCATGAAAGACCGATCGAAAAGATGTTCTTTGAAATACCGAATACAAGGCGGCATGTTATTGAAAACAGCAGAGTGTCAAATATGTCGGCAGAATGTGAAAAGATAGAGGATGCAAAGATCATTGTTGCTGTGGGACACGGTGTAAGATCAAAAGAACTGCTTAAAAAAATTGAAGATTTTGCAAAAAGCATAGGAGGCGTATGTGCGTGTTCACGAAAAATTGTTGAATCGGGCTGGATGGAACACAGTAGACAGGTGGGGCAGTCTGGAAAGACAATTTCGCCTGATATTTATATCGCGATAGGAATAAGCGGTGCCGTCCAGCATCTTGCAGGGATGAAGACTTCAATGAAGATAATTGCTGTAAATACTGACGCAAATGCAGAAATATTTTCTGTTGCCCATACAGGGTTTGTCATGGATGCTTCCATCTGGCTTGAAAAAGCGACAGAATTTTTTACAAAAAAGGTTTAACATGGACAGATTGAAAAATATTTTTAGTAGAGATATTGAACCGTCTGACAGATATCTGGCTGATGAAAGCAGAATGCAGGGCGGAGATGCTTCAAAAGTCCTTTTTCCGGAAAACAGCGTGGAAGTGGCTGAAATACTTAAATATTCTTCATTAAATAAAATTCCGGTCACGATATATGCTCAAGGAACCGGCATTACCGGAGCGTCAGTTCCATTCGGAGGGATAGTGATCTCTCTTGAAAGAATGAATAAAATCGGCGAGATAGAGCTTGATGCTGAATCGGGAGAGCACTTTGTAAAAGCGGCAGCATGTGCAACTCTTAACGGAATTAAGGATATATTAAACGGCACAGAGTTATTTTATCCCGTAGATCCGACTGAAATGAGTGCTTCGATAGGGGGAACAGTCGCAACAAACGCCAGTGGTGCGCTTTCCTTCAGATACGGTCCGACAAGAAAATGGATCAGATCTATCGAAATCGTGCTGATGGATGGATCAATTCACAAAATTGTCAGAGGTCAAAATTTTGCAGATGATTCAGGGTCATTCAATGTTTTCGGAAAGAGTTTCAGGATTCCTGAAATCAAGATGCCGAAGTGCAAAAATGCGGCAGGTCTTTTCAGCGAGAATGCGATGGATATTATTGATCTTTTCATCGGTTCTGAAGGAATTCTCGGTGTAATTACAGAAGTTGAGATATGGCTTGCTCCAAAACACGCTTCTATAAGTGTTGTAAAATTTTTTGACACTGAAATTGAGGCAATTGATTTTACGGCATATCTTAAAGACAGCAAAGATGTAATGCCTGATTTTATTGAGTATTTTAATGGTTCGGGTCTTGAAATGATAAGAGAAAAAGCCAAAAAAGATCCTCAGTCAGTCAGCATGCCCAAGATAAGTGACAATGCGAACGCGGCACTGTTTTTTGATATCGAAATTAAAGATAACAACATAAATGCCGCCTTTAACAAACTGCTCTCTTTAAATGTTGACTGGAAAGGTTCATGGTGTGCATGGGAAAATATTGAAAAGGAAAGGATAAAAAATTTCAGACATGCACTTCCTGAAACAGTGAATGAATATATTGCCGGCGTTAAAAAGAAACATCCGTCCATACATAAGCTCGGGACCGATTTTGCGGTCAGTGACGAAAAATTCGGAGAGCTGGTTGAATTTTATGATTCAGTCCTGAATAGAAGCGGTCTTAAATATGTCAGTTTCGGCCATATCGGAGATAACCATCTCCATATTAATTTTCTCCCGTCAAATTATGATGAACTGGAAAAAGGGAAGGAAATATACAAGGTTATCGCTGAAAAAGTGATAGAACTGAACGGAAGTGTTTCAGCAGAACACGGAATAGGCAAACTGAAGCACAGATATCTTGAAATGATGTACGGAGCTGAGGGTGTTAGAGAAATGAGAAGGATAAAAAGTGTTTTTGACCCCCATTTTCTTCTAAACAGGGGGAACATGTTCCCTTGCGGGGAATTATGATGAATATTGCAGTTCTCATAAAACAGGTGCCCCGTACCGATAAGATAAAGATCGACAGGGAAACGGGGACTTTAATCAGAAAAGGTGTTGAATCGATACTCAATCCTTACTGCGAATATGCCCTTGACATGGCGGTTGCACTAAAGAAAAGGTTAAAAGATGTTAAGATCACTGCTTTTACGATGGGGCCTGATTCTGCTGAACTTGTTTTAAGAAGAGCTCTTTCGCTCGGGGCTGATGAAGCCGTTCTGATAAGTGACAGGGCTTTTTCCGGCTCTGACTGCTGGGCTACGGCATATACATTGTCAAAGGGGATTAGACATCAGCTCAAAGATCCAGATCTGATAATTTGCGGCAAACAGGCGATAGATGGTGATACGGCACAGGTCCCGGGTGAAATTTCTGAAATACTTAATATGCCGTTGCTGCCGTATGTCACTGAAATAGTTGATATAAATGAAATCATCAGTGTCAAGTGCGAAATGGGTGACAATATCCTTGAACTGTCATCAAAGCTTCCTGTAGTAATAACAGTCGGGAACGGTTCCAACATAAGAAGCATCCCTTCTGTTAAAGATGCTGCCGCTGCATTTTCAGCGAATATTGTCCATCTTGACAACACCATTATCAAATGTGATCTTACTCAGACGGGTCTGAAAGGGAGTCCCACAAGGGTAGTGAAAATAGAGCCGGTGACAGCAAACGGAAAATGTGAGTTCTACAATGAGGAAAATCTTGACAAAGGGTTGAATAAGTTGTTCGATTTAATCAGTATTGTAAAGGGGGACAAGGTATGAGAAAAATTGAATTTATTGATCTTAAAGCTCAATATGCAGCATATAAAGATGATATAGATAAAGCAATTGAAAAAGTGTGTCTGGAATCATCATTCATAATGGGTCAACAGGTAAGAGA
>JAGOEX010000177.1 GCA_017997475.1 bacterium | reverse complement strand
ATTATTAAAAGCATTGAACTTGTTATGGTAACAATAATCTTTTTCATTTTCCTCTCAATATCATTAGCCACTTTTTCTTAAACGGAATTATCAGAAAAAAGTTGTAAAAACTCTATTTCTCTTCGGCAATCCTTGCCCAGATCCACCATGCGGCATAAGCTTTTCTGTTGCAGGTGAGTTCCTGATCTTCATCGGTGTGGGCACAGCTGTTTTCAAAAAATTCGCCGGGGTGTGATGTCTGCCACGCTTTATAGAATTCTGTGCTGTCTGAAACTCCGTTATCATTTGCGTTGGGGTAATATGTTCCTTCCATTCCGTGAGTTTCTATGTCCCAGTAATCAATGAGAAATCTGTTGTTGTCCTCGCAGTGTTTACGAATAAGTTTATGTGCCTGATATGCGCTGTTGGCGGTCTCACTTTCACCGTCACCGTTGGGGTGTCCTGTCATAAAAACGAATGTGATGTCTGGATAATCCGTTATCAGTTTTTCCATGTCATCTATATATTTTTGATGGTTGTGTCCGTCAGGATTACACCATGACCACATCAGAACATTGATGTCGCTGTTGCCCGCTTCAGCAAGAAATGCAACGGTTTCGTTATACCATTGTGAATAACCGTTACCTTCAACAACTTCTTTTACGCTAAGGTCATTTCCCCCTTCATATTCATCATAAATATCAAGTTTCCCTGCAACAGGAGTGCCATTTGTCGTGAAATCATAAAGAGTGTCATCACCATCCTTGTAATTTTTCAAACCCTGCATTCCCGTGATTACTCTGCTTCCGTGAGAAGAGTGAAAATATGCAATGTGCAGTTTCTCTTTTGCGGCATTTATTTTTGCAACCGGTATTGAGCGGAAAACATCTTCGGTCGCTTTTTCATAACCGGCGACGAATTCCTTTTCAGCAGATGTGTCTTCATCAGGAATTCCGTTTTCGTCATTCACCCCGTTTTCATCAACTGACGGATCATCCGGCTGACCGTTGTTGTCAGTCGTTCCGTTTTCATCGGGAGTCACATTGTTGTCGTTTACTCCGCTGCTATCAACGGTTTCTTCGTCATCTGCAACAGCTTCTTTATCAACCGGCTGGTAAAGATCTGCATCATTTTCAGCTTTTGTCGAACTTTTTTCACAACCGGCATTCAGCACAAAAAGTGCCGCAATAACCATAAACCATGCTTTTTTCATCTGCTTCCTCCTTAAAAGTTTATTTTGAAAGATTGAACAGGTTCGTTCTCATAATAATCCTTGTGTCTGAAATAAAAAATTTTATTTGTACTGTAACTTATATATGAATCTATCGGTTTTTCTGTTAAGACCTTTTCAGAAAGAACCCCGTCAGGGTATTCCTCTATAAAAAGTAGTGATGTGAAATTATTTCTATCGATAAACGGAAAACCTTCCCATATTCCTATTGAATCATTATATAAAACACTAATTTCTTTGGATGTTTCTTTCTTTCCATCAGTTATCAATGCACTTTTTTCACCGTATGATGATGTAACCTCGAAAAGGGCTTCACCTGAAAAAGTGTTGCCGATGATATTCCCCGGAATGGTCACAATTTCCCGCATCAGTTCAATTGAAACAGTTCCATTTTCAAATGAAACGGTGTAAAGGGCGCCGCGGACAAAGAATATAAGCGACTTTCCTGAAAATATCATTTTATCATAAGAAATATCATGCGATACTGTTAAAAAATGATCACTTACATCAACGGACCCGTCCTTGTTGATCTTTGCAAGTTTGAGATATGTCGCACTGTTGTGGATGCTTACCGCCTTGAGCACAAGCAAATCGCCGTTCACAAACAAAATCTGAGCATCATAGAACTCGTCATTGTATATTTCCTGAATGAAAGGTGTTGAAAGCATGTTCCCATCTTTGTAGACTCTCATTATTGACGGTTCTATGCCGGTATCACTTTGCTGGAGAGTTATCAAAGCACTTTTAGAAACAACTACCTGTTCCATTCTGCTTGTTTGACCAAATTCAAAACTTTTTATCTTTTCCCCGTTTTTAAATGATATGAGATTGTAAACCAGATCACTGTACTGGTTATAGAAATAAAGCACATTCCCGATCTTTCCCACATATTTGTAATCTTCAGGAACATCCTGCAGAAGAGTTATCTCTCCCTCACTACTGATGTAAAAAACTTCAACTCCGAGAAGATATGTACCGCCGAGATCATCATGTTCTGTCTGATAGTAAATTAAACCTTGAAATGTTGCGTAAGTGTCTTTTATGTCTGTTGTTACTGTTCCTTCTAAAGTTCCGTCGGTTCTCCAAAGAGTGTGTGATTCGCAAGTTTCGTTATCGGAGACCCAGAAAAATGTGAATCTGTCTACATAAAATCCTGGATATATCCCATTTTTATTATATGAACATCTTTTTGATAAAATGGTGGCCTTTGCCCCTGTATTGCGGTCAAAAACATTCAGATAGTTGTCAAGATTCCCGGAGTAAATATCATATTTTGCGGTTTTTATGAGGATCTCATCTTTTGAAAAACCCAGAATATCGGAATAAAAAGACTCCCCTTCATATAACGATACAACATGAGATGTGTTTTCTGCAGTCCCGTCTGTAAGGAACATCTGTGTTAATTTGCTGAATGAAAGAATAACAGACTCATTGTTTTGCACGGTGCGGATGTCAATTGAGAAATCTGACGGTGTGTACTTTAAAGAGATTTCCTTTGTTATAATGCCGCCTTCTTTTGAAACAAAATAAGTCTCGGGTGCAGGTTTTGAATTAAAACGATGCAGCATCATACTTTCATTAAATATTCCTCCATATTTAAATTCATTGTCTGATGAACATTCCAGATCAAATTCTGTGACTATGCCTGTCGAAATCTCTGTTCCAGTTAAACATTTCCGGTCCGGTTCTTTGAAATCAACACTGCTTAGTCTGTAGATATTTTCGCAATTGGAATGGATAATGTCGGAAATGTCACCTTCCGGAATAACAGATGTCTGCTTTGTTCCATCAGAAGTAAATTTTGTTATTACAGTGCTGTTTCCGCAATTTGAAAATATCTGTATACACCCCTCGCTCTGTCTGTTATAAAAATCGATGCTGTTGGGATGATAGTCGCCGCATTCACACCATTCTTTTTCTTCACAACTGTTAATATCGAGTGAATTATAACATCCTGAATTAGCGTATGAAGATATAATAATATTTCCCATAAAGCTGAATAATTGATCTTTGTCACTGCCGGCACAGATCTCTTTTAGCTGTTTAGTGTCTTTTTCAAAAATGTAATAGTTATCAAGTGTTGAAAAAACACATTTATCACCTGAACATATTACATTATAGGCAGTATCGAACTTTGAGGCAGAAACTTCTTCTGTTTCTGTTCCGAAGTATATAAGAGATTGTTTATCTTCATTTATGTTTTCAAGTTTGACATAGAGATCGGCATCCTTGTCAATATATTTTATTCCGGCAATCCGGTCATTTACATTAATCAGGTCAGATATCATTTCTCTTGAAAGGGCGACAGATGTGTTTTCTACAGTTCCGTCAGTTTTCATAATCGCCATTTCGCCGCTTTTTTCATCAGGGGAAAGAAAATAAAAGAAATTTGCTGTTGAGAATGTGTCGCCTTCATCAGTGTATACATTTTCCATGATCAGAAAATGAGAATCAAGATCTCTGTTCACCGAGTAAAGGTCGCCGTTTTTAACAAAAAGTGCATGATCTGAGTTTGACCAGATGATGTCAAATAACATAACCGCCTCTGCCGGGGAGATTATCTCTGCCGGATTGGGAATTTGAAATTCGGTCTCCTGCATGATGAACTTGTTCGGATTTGTAGAACAGACAAACGATGTTTTGCATTTGCCTGCCGGAATTTCCTCTTCAACGGGAGTGAATGAATAGACATTATCTTTCAGTGTTCCGCCGCATGAGTCTTCTCCGAGAGCTATACTGGTTTTGATGCCGGATGATGATTCGCATCTGACAAAATGCCGGTATTCCTCATTCCATCTGGTTATTCCGTTCGGTTTTGATTTGAAAGCCAGTTCCGGTTCTTTTTCAAAAAAACCGGTCAGATCAATGTCATTTGTCTCCATTGTAAAGTCAGGTTCATTTTGATTATTGTGTTCTGATTCATCGGGACTTTCATACCAGTCATCGTTTTTACTGTTTTCATGTCCGTTGTCGATAATTTCGTATGTCGGTTCAAAGAAATCACAGGAGATAAGAAGAAGGGAAATGAACGGATAAAAGGACAAGACTTTCAAAAAATTGAGCTTTTTCATTTGACCACCATGAAAAATTATTACCGTTGTAACGGATTATAGTAACATAATTGCTTTAATTTTATCAAATTTTTATTATAATTAGCCATTTCCGGAGGAATTCATGCGGATCTGGTCGATTCACCCAAAGTATCTTGACAATATCGGGCTTGTTGCTCTCTGGCGCGAAACTCTCTTAGCAAAGCATGTACTTTCAGGGAAAACAAAGGGTTACACAAATCATCCGCAACTTATAAGATTTAAGAATGAGTCTGCTCCGCTTGAACGGTTAGATCAGTATTTATCTGTTATCTTTAATGAATCGGTTATCCGCGGATATAACTTCGATCGCTCCAAGATCGGGAAATTCACCCCTGCAAAGATGACTGTGACACAAGGCCAGATCGAGTATGAAACGGCACACCTTCTCAAAAAACTCAAAGTCAGAAACAAACAGAAGTATGAAGAAATCATAAATATCAAATTGCTTGAACCCAACCCACTCTTTAGAATCATTGAAGGAGTCGTGGAAAACTGGGAAAAAGTTTGAAATGATGTAAAATCACTTTGAAATTATGGCTGAGGTGATGTATGAAAATAAAAATGAATCTAACTAAAATTTCTGCAGTTATGATAATTTTTTTCACTTTAACGGTTTTTTCAAAAGAAACAGTTTCGCAGATTGATAGCTCCAAAGACTGGAATATTTCAATTAATTTACAGTATTACGGAACGCTTTCAATGGGCACTGTATTTTTTGGCAACTTCAAATATTTGCATTATCACATGGGGTACGCTCATACAATACTGCCTGATAAAGATATGAATTTCCATACATTCGGCGGTGGAATCGGCGGACAGTACGATATGATTAAAAACGAAAGATTTGATTCAATAATTTTTGCAGGGGCATCCCTGATGTTCATGAGCGGAAATATGTATCAGATGACTTATGACGGGGGATCTCATTGCGATTTTATACTGATAGGTCCCACAATAGGTTATGAATTTTCGGTCGGCAGACGAAATCTTAAGTTTAACACCGGAATTTCACTGGATGTACAGTTTTGTGTTTATTCAAGGGAAGATGATGAATACGGAAAGCCGATTTATGATGAAGAACTCGGGTTTTTTTTCTGGTTCACTTCCCCGAGTCTTAGAATTTATGCAGGAATAAAATTCTGATTCCTGACAAATCTAACATTCAATGTTATAATTGTCAACCAACTGAATTTATTGCTAATTTATTGAATGTTTGAACACAAAAGGATAATTCACGATTACAATTCCGCCACCTTTGGGAGCAGGAAATTGGATCTTCTTGATCTGATCAGCCACGCAGGTTTCAACATTTTTATTGTTCATTGTTGAGCTGT
>JAGOEX010000176.1 GCA_017997475.1 bacterium | reverse complement strand
CCAATCTTAAAAAGAATGTCTCCAACAAATCCGACGGGGAAGAACATGAAGCAGAAAGGCCGTCTGACAAAAAGGCAAAACGCAACAAGAACAGTAAAAAAAAGAAATCCGTGAAAATAGAATATCTCACCTCTGAGAAAAGTGAAAAAAGTACATACCGGAGCCATTGGACATAAACTGTGAGTCGCAAAAATATTCCCGTCAACATAAAAATAGAATATCATGAACAGCAACGCAGATCCCAGTCCAGATATAAGCCACCTGAATTTTACAAAAATATGGAAAAACCATAATTTCATTAGTAAACTCCGACAGCTTCATTAAAAACTTTTTCAGCCCTGTTGAATATTTCATCAATGTCATCAACTGTAACAATGAGAGGAAGAAAGAAATATATCGTGTCGCCAAGCGGTCTGAGTACCACTCCGTTCTCAAGCGAGATCTCATAAATCTTTTTTCCTATTCTGTCGGTCGGAGCAAATGGAACTTTATCTTTGCGACTTTTCACAATGTCTATCGCTCCGATAAACCCCATGTATCGGATATCGTTAATGAAATCATATTTCTTGAGATCGGTGAGCCGGTCGTGGAAGTGTTCCATTGCAATGTGATTTGATGCCGGCAGATGGTCTCTTTTAAGGATTTTGAGATTTTCTATTCCTGCGGCACAGGCAAGAGGGTTTGCAGTATAAGAATGTCCGTGAAAAAATGTTTTGTGCGAAAAGTAATCATCATAAAAAGCGTTGTAAATTTCATCAGTTGCAACTGTAACGGCCAGAGGCATGAATCCAGCAGTGATCCCTTTTGAAAGGCATATCAGGTCAGGGTGAGTCCCGCTCTGCTCATAGCCAAACATTGTTCCGCACCTTCCGAAACCTGTCGCCACTTCATCGTAAATAACAAGCACATTGTTCTCTTTCGCAGTTTTTTCAAGGAGTTGCAGATATTCTTTTCTATAAACGAACATTCCTCCGGCACACTGGATGAGCGGTTCAAGAATGATTGCTGCAACATGTTCCGCGTTTTCCTTTATTGCTTGCGCCATATCTGCAAAACATTCCATATTGCAGTCACATTTTGATGCATCTAGGGTGAATTCAGACTTTCTTTTCGGGCAGGTCGAGCAGTCCGGGCTTTTCACTTTGATCGAGTTGAACATCAGAGGTTTGTAAAGCTTGTGATACATCTCGACTCCGCCGACACTTACTGCCCCGATCGTGTCACCGTGATATGCATTCTCAAGCATGATAAAACGGGTCTTTTCATTTATTTTACGGTTCTGCCAGTACTGAAAAGCCATTTTTATGGCAACTTCCACCGCTGTTGAGCCGTTATCAGAAAAGAAGTATTTTGTCAGCGACTTGTCAAGAAATCCACTTAAAAGATCAATGAATTCAGCCGCATAAGGATGGGTGAAGCCGGAAAAATTCACATGCTCAAGAGTATCGAGCTGTTTTTTTATCCCTTCTGCGATCTCTTTGTTGCAGTGACCCAGAGTGTTCACCCACCATGAAGAAATAGTGTCATAATATTCATTGCCGTCAGCATCAAAAAGTTTCACCCCTTCACCCCGGACGATCACCTTCGGATCCATATTTTCAAAATCCTTCATCTGTGTGAACGGATGCCAGATATTCCGCCTGTCAACCTCAAGAGTCTTTTTCCTGTCGTACATGATCCACCTTGATAAAAAAACAATCACCTGACGAATATCACGCATAAAAAACATTTGTCAAGGTTACTGCGAGTTTCTATATTTGCGTGCATTAATCAACTTCCCAAAAGTCCGCAATTAAGAAATAAGGACGTACTGATAAAAGAAAATTTCAAATAAAGGACGAGATAAAAGTATGTTTTTAATAACTTTTTGAAGTTTTTTTAACTTCAGGAGGATTTTATGAAAAAGTTTCTAACAGCTTCAGTTTTTACTGTCATTTTAATTTTTTCTGTTTCATGTTCCGTTGAGGATGATTTATCCCTGCCTGATGATGAGGTCGGTTCTGCCGTTGACAATGAAACTGAACTTCCGGATGCCCAGATTGACGACAGTAATGAGTTTCCAGATACAAACAATAACCAACCTGACAACACACCTGTTCCTGATGAGAGCAATCTGCAGCCGGATGACTTTGATGAACAGCCGGATGAGCCGGTGATTCCGACAGAAATGCTCCCGAACAATCAGTGGGGAACCGGCGGAGGAGACGGTGGAAAGGCAGTCAGGGTTGACAGCGAAGGGAGCATTATTGTTGCGGGAATTGCAATCGGAGGGCTTGACGGAAACCTGTGTGTCAAGCAGCCTGACAATCAGTGTTCTCAGGATATTTTTGTTTCAAAATGGGTCGGAGGGACCAGAATCTGGACAAAACAGTACGGCACTGACAAAAGCGAAGAGGCCAACAGAATAGAAATCGATCCGACCGGAAACATTTATATCGGAGGTCATTCCAAAGGGAGCATAGACGGACAGACCAATGCAGGAAATCCTCTCATGGCAACCGAAGATCCGTTTGTTTCAAAGTTTGACAGCAACGGAACCAAACTCTGGACACAGCTTAGAGGGGGAAATGCCAGAGATGTAGCTGCCGGAATGGCGCTTGACCGCAATGGCACAGTTTTTTTAACTGGCGAAACCTATGGAGCATTTCCCGGAACTGTTTCAATAGGCGGCAGGGACATTTTTCTTCTCTATTTTCTTAATCAGTAAATTTATCTTACCGACCTGGTCAATCCAAACAAAAAATTTGATATTATTTATTTAAGGATTATCATTTCAATCTGAAATTGTATTACAGTTGAAGGGGGAAGATTTGAAAAGTGACACCATTTTCAGGATTAGGAACGAGGTTGCGTTCAGGAAGGCAAATGACGGTACGCTGACTATAGTTTCGCCTGTTACCGATAAAATTACGACTGTCAACGCTACGGCTTCAGAGATCTGGGATATGATCGATGGAAAGATGAGTGCCGGAGAAATTGCTGAAAAGTTCATCCGGACACATAAAGATGATAACGGTTTCCCGGGAGAGAAAGAAGCAAAAAATGATGTTTTTGCGATAATCAGTGATTTTTTGAATCGTGAATTAATTGAAATATCAGGGAGGGAAAAATGAACCTGAGCAGTTTTAGATTTTTTACAGTTGCCTTAATGTTTGTTCTTGCCGCTGTTTTTTCCGGTTGTTCCGGTAAAAAGACATGCAGTGCCGATACTCAATGCAAGGACGGCTCATATTGCAATGATGGAAAATGTACAGAATTCAAAGATGATGATTATAAGATCGTTTTTGAAAGTCCGTCAGACAAAGCAACGATAACAAGTGCGCAGGACCTTGATCTTTCTGTAGAAGGGATACAGATAGATGTTAAAGTCGCAATGGAAGATGAGCAAAACTATATCAACGACGGAATGTCTGTCATATTAAGCATTAAAAAAGGTGAAAATGAAGTCCTGCTCACAGGGAAATTTTTGAAAAACAAAGCAGTCTTCTCACAGATCACCCTTCCTGAGGGAGAAGTGACGCTTTCAGCATATCTTGAACAGAATCAGTCAGTTAAAACGGCTATAACTGTCAATTCTATGAAAATGGATGTGACAATGTATTACCTTAAAGGTGGCGCAGAAGGGACAAAGACACTCCTTGAAAGTTCTATCATAACAGACGAAGACGATTCTGACGGAAACCTCGAGAACGGTATTCAGCTTAACCTTGTTTCTGAAACGGCAGGGATGAAAGAAGGTGATATTGTTAATCTTTTCTTTCCGCAGATCAGTGAGGACAATAAGGCAGGCGAAGGAAATGTCGATGCCAACGGCTTGGTTGTTTTTGAAAATATCACAGTCCCTGTTCTTGCAAATGTGACAATGACGATCGTTTCAGGCGAATATTCGGAAAATGTCGAATTTGAGGTCAGTTCAAAAATATTCTGCGGATTTCTTTTAAATATTGAAGATGACACTATTTTCGGGAAAAAGGACGATAGGAATGACACTCTTTCCGGACTGCAGTATGATCTTGTTATAAGTGAAATAACAGGATGCGGCAAAGGCAGCAAGGTTTCCATTTTCATTGATTCCGATGAGACGGGAACCCCATGGACAATCTTTACGATAAGTTCAAATCAGGTCGAAGAGAGGATCACACTCCAGAAAAGTACATCATCTGAAGATAAGAGAAGCGTTCTTGTTGTAGTTGAAGATGAGCCGAAAAATATGAAGGGCAAGAAAACAGCTGAAGGGATAATCGTTGACCTTGACGATCCGTCAGTTGACATTTCCTTCCCTCAGGTCGGTGCTGAATTGAACATGAGTGATGATATTGATGCCGGGACGCCGGGTCTTCAAATCAATTTTGCAGGCGAGGCATCGGACGCACTGACAGGTCCGGTATCTGTCGAAATTAAGCTGGGTGAAACAGTTTTGACCACTCTTGAAGAGATAAACGGTGATTTTGAATCTCTTTACACCTTTCCCCAGTCGATTCCGACAGCTGTTCTGACCGTAACGGTTTTTGATGAGGCGGGCAACTCAAGTGACGCAGTTATTCCTTTTACTGTCAATATCGATCCTGAGATAGAATTTTATTCAGTTTGCGGTCATACCGGAGCGGATATAATTGATTCGATGTGGCTTAATCTCAGTGATGATGCTGATGAAAATGCCGATCTGCTTCAATGTAAGGTCGTAATTAAAATCGGTGATGGAACAGGAGCAACACATGTTTCTCTCAAGACCGGTTTCGGCGAAGATGTCAAAAAAGAGATAGAATCTGACAACACCGCCGAATTTGATATTTCTCTTGAAGACAGTGTTGCCGGAATAAAGCTTAATGCAAAATCATATATTGAAGAAAGCGTTACCGGCGAGAACAATCTTACAGTAAGAGTTGATACAGAGCTTCCGGTTATCACTTTAAGCAACAGCCTGCTGCTCGGAAATGGCGGAACGACAGGATCGGAGAACATTACTTTTGAATATCACTGTACTT
Organism: bacterium; assembly: GCA_017997475.1. GTDB lineage: Bacteria > UBP6 > UBA1177 > UBA1177 > UBA1177 > JAGOEX01. The sequence continues at coordinate 735 of JAGOEX010000176.1, read as the reverse complement.
CAGAATTCAGCTGTACTTTTAATACTCTGCTTGATGATGAAACATCGACAGCTTTTGTTGCTGACACCGAAAGAGTTCTTTCCGGACTTGCAAACGGACCTCATTCATTTAAGGTCAAAGCAAGAGACGCCGCAGGAAACGAAGGTTCTCAGACAGTGTTCAACTGGACAGTCGATTCTGTAAAACCGGAAACGACAATAACAAGTGATCCTGGTGCGGGAACAGAAAACGATTTTGCGTTGTTTACTTTTACAACCACAAAACCGGGAGCCGGCTCAACCTTCTGGTGTAAACTTGAAAAAGACGGTTCTCCGTTAATTCCGGAAGACGGATCTTTTGAGGAGTGTGTAACCGGCAAAAGAGACTATTACGGATTGAGCGATGGTGAGTATCGGTTCCTTGTAAAAGCGGAAGATTCTGTAGGAAACGAAGACTCGTCTCCTGCTGAACATGAGTGGATAGTCGGTTCAACGGCACCTGTTACGACAATCGATACTGTTGTTCCGGCTGATGCAATAACAAATGTGAATGAGATTGCTTTCACATATTCCGCTTCAGTTGCCTCGACATTTGAATGCAGACTTGAAAAGGACGGAGTGGTTGTTGAAGACTGGGCGGCTTGCAATTCAGGGACGACAGCATATTCATCACTTACGGACGGATCATATCTATTTATGGTGCAAGCTACCGCTGTTTACGGCACGAAAGAGCAGTGCCCCGCAACCTATACATGGA
>JAGOEX010000013.1:10856-28020 GCA_017997475.1 bacterium | reverse complement strand
GCTCTTACTATCACTTCTATCTCAAACTCGAATCTGTTTGTTATGTATCTGATATCTTTGAGTTTTTTAACTGGATAAAGGCGATATCCGCTTTGTGTGTCAGGAAGATCTATCCCTGTTTCGACTTTGTACCAGAAATTGGAGAACTTGTGTCCGAAACTGCTTTTGCCAGGTACTGTTGACTGCTCCATGTTCCTTGCACCCACTATCAGGGAGCCGGGCTCTTTTTCTATTTTCTCAATGAAATTGGGCAGATCTTCGGGATTATGCTGACCGTCTGAATCAATTGTGACCGCATAGTCAAGATCAAGTTCCACAGCTTTTTTAAATCCGGTTCTAAGCGCGATCCCTTTCCCTTTGTTCACTTCATGGGTTACAACGGTAATATCCTGAAACTGTTTAAGAATATCTGAGGTGCCGTCAGTCGATCCGTCATTCACGACAATGACTGAATCTGTAAACTTTAAAACCCCTGAAATTATTGATGAAAGTGTACCGGAATTGTTATAAGTAGGAATTATTACGCAGCATTTAAGTTCTCTGAATTTTTCAGACCACATTTTCCCGCCAAAAAAAAAACAAGAGGAGTTTATTTGTAAAAGGGAGTGTTGTCAATTTTGAGAATAATTCAAGCTCTTACTGGTTTTATTTTAATAAAGTTATATCGCTTAAATCTTACTTGCCGGCCACTTTGGGAACTGCAGATTCCATTGATTTAGATTTAATACTTGACAGCTTTCTACCAATTTTTTCTTCCATCTGGGTGACTTTTTGCCAACAGGCAACTCCCGACTTAAATCCTTTTTCATTTTATTGTTCAAGGCATTATCAAAATTAAGAAGACAGATAAAATGAACCGGCTTATCCACCTTTTCTTCAGCAAAACGATATAAAAAACTATCTCGATATTTGTATTTTAAATAGCGTTTAAGCCATTTATATTTATCATGTCTTTCTTTTTTGTCTTGGGAATTAGCACCTAAAGCTTCATTAAAAATATTGTGATCAGCGTATTCCTTAATTTCAATAAAAAGATATGCACCAGACAATTCTGCAATAATATCAACAGCTTTAAGTTCCGTTACTCCATGGAATGTTGGTGACGAATGGTTTGTCTCATCAAACTTAAAAGCATTAATTGCATCAGTAAAGTCAAATTCATACCCATCAGTTTGGACTATCATTTCCCAAGCCCTCCCATTTCTTTTTCAATCTGCCGATTGATAATTGATCCGAAAGTGTCGTCAATCGCATTCGGAGAAATGGCATCAAACGATTTGCTGGTTGAACAAACAATGATGTTGTTTAATTCTTTGTTGTGGTAAAGGCTGTGATAAAAAATATTATCTTTTGAGTTGACAGCCAAATCAAACTCTTTTAATAATACATAGTCGTGAGTTGAAATAAATATCTGAACACCAAGTCTCTGGAGTTCTATCAAAATATCAACAACTGTTTTCATAAGTCTGGGATTTAGATTTGTTTCAGGTTCATCCCAAAAAAGTGAACTACCACTCAACAGTGTCCCATTCTGAATTAAAAGCCATAGAAGTCCTAACTTTCGAAACCCTTCAGCAAGAAGAGTAAATTCAAGTTCTCCCTGCTTATTTTTAAGGAAAAATTCCTCGTTTTTCAAAATTACTTTTCCATCCATTGCTTGTTGAAGTATATCAAGAATTTTCCTTCTTTTATTTTCCGTAGGTCCTTTTAATGCTGGTAAAAAAGCTCGATCAATAATGTCGGCATAAACCTCTTCAAAATGAAGGTTTCGCATTGCGTAAAGAGAACGAAAACCCGCAGCATTAGCCATCATATCTTTAACGGGTATATAAACCGACTCCATCTGCGTTTCCATCCACTGCTTGTATGTGCCAGAGATCTTTGCTTTTTTAGGGGTCATGGTGTGATTTGTCAAAGACAGTTTTAATGACATTTCCTGTTCTTTTACAACACGCTTTATTTCCACGGATCCTTTTATGCTGGTCGTTGACCTTTTTACAAGTCTGCCTATTTGCTTTGCTGAAGGGTAAAAGACATCATTAATTTTATCCGCAAATCCTTTTTTACTTTTTGTGATATCACAGGCGGAATATATCGTTTTAAGAATGTGAGTCTTTCCTGTTCCGTTTTCACCTATGAAAACATTAATTCCAGGAGAAAAATCAATGTCAAGAGAATCGAATGCTGTGAATTTTTCAAACTTAATCTTTTTAATCATAACTCTTTTACCTCAATAAATTATGTGACAAAAAAGCATATGATAATATAAAGAAAATGCCATTATATCAAGCTTTTTAAATAATTTGTTGTCTTTTATCTCCGTGGAAATCAGTTCGCAGAAATTTTAGATAGAACTCTTTCAGATATTTCAGGATAAAGGAGACGGATACAGTCAGGACAGATCGTATGAGAAACATCTGTAGCTGAAATTAAAATTCATCATGTGACAAGTGATTATTTTGCCTCATCGACCATTTGAATGATCTTTTTCTCAACCTCTTTTGCAACAAAAACCAGCTCAGGATCATTAGATAGTGCCATAAGCATTTTCTCCGGTTTAATAAGACCGATCTTCGTTTTGCCTTTTTGGGTAAAAACAGAGATTCGACACGGCAAAACCATGTTCAGCCGCATATCCGAAGACAATACATCGGCAGCATGCTGAGGGTTGCAAACCTCAAAAATTCTGCATTGTTCATTAAATTCAACGCCTTTACTTCTAAGTGATTCTCCCAGGTCGTGAGTGTGAAGCACACCAAAGCCCAGACGCTTAACCGCCTGCTCAAGGTCTATTGATGCCTGATCGAACATCTTTTCAGTTTCAACAATGTAGTACATTCGTTTTCCTCCTTGTCTTAAAACATTTTTCGTAAAACCCGCGTCTTCCCCTCAATTCAAAAACACATACATAATTGTGTAATAAAGTCCGAGAATTATCAAGATAACTCCGAAAGCGGTTCTCACCCATTTTTCAATTTTTGTGATGTGGGTAAATACTGTGCCGATTTTTGAGCTGCCTGTTGCGATCAGGATTGCAAAAAGGACAACGGGGAGTGCTGTGCCGATGCCGTAAAGAAGAGGAAGGACAAACCTTGACTGTTCTGATACTGCAAGTGGTATGAGTGAGCCGAAAAAGAGTGCGGCTGATACTGGACAGAATGAGAGCGCGAAGATGAATCCAAGAAGAAAAGAGCCGAACAGTCCGAATTTTTCCGGTTTTATCGGCTGTCCTCCGAAAGATGGGATCGGAATTGTTATAAGTTCAAGTAAAAATGCACCGGTCAGGATCAGCACGGGGCCGATTATTTTTGTTCCCCATACCTGAAGAAAATGGGAGAGTTTAGGCGTTGAAACAACTGAAATGACGATAATTGCACTTACAACGGTGTAAGCCGTCATTCTTCCTAAAGTGTAAAGAACCGAAGATATCGCAACATTTTTTTTATTGGAAAGATTTTTGGAAATATAGCTCACTGCCGCAATATTTGTCGCAAGCGGACACGGTGAAATTGAAGTCAGAATTCCAAGCCATATCGCTGAAATTAAAGCCGCGATCATTTTTTTACCTCGTTAAGCCAGCCGTTCACTTCCATTTCAACATAGCTTTTAAACTCTTCTTCTTCTCTTAAAAGCTCCCAGACTCTGTCGAGGTCTTTCCATTTTTTTTCAATGCCGTTTTCATATTCTGAAACTATGACCTGTTTTGTAGTAAGCTGATATTGTTCGATATATTTTTCGTTTTCCGGCTTATCAACATTTATTTCACTGAACTCAATAAGACCTGAATCCATCTCTGGCTTAAATTTTGAAGTGACTGTTTCTTTAGTATAATTTTCGATCTTCAGGCACGACGGACACCGCATAGTGCTGTGAAAGTAAATTACTTTAAGGTGCCGTTTTAACTGAGTTTCCTGCTTTTGCGGAACATTTACTTCTGTTGTTGAAGTGTTTTTTGTCATCTCTTTGGCGATCAGGACTATGACGCTTAATGCAACAAAAATTAAAAGGATGATTCCTAATATCTTTTTCTTACCCATTTTTCACCCCCTACCCTATCAGTTTTTTTATCTCTTCAACACTTGGAACTTTGCCGACAACTTTAACTGTTCCATCCACTGCAAGACAAGGAGTCATCATTACACCGAAATCCATGATCTCGTTGATATCTGTAACTTTGATGAGTTCAAATTCGATCCCGAGTTCTTTTGCTGCTGCTTCTGTAACTTCAGCAAGTTTTTTGCATTTTGGGCAGCCGGTTCCTAAAATCTGTAATTTTTTCATAGTGTTACCTCTTAAAAAATATTAAAAAAGTGAGCCGTAAATAAGACCTGTTAAAGTTGCCATTATCACAACAAGAACAACAAAAACCGCTGTCATTTTTGTGCCGATGACACTTTTAATGACAAGCATATTAGGCAGAGAAAGTGCAGGACCTGCCAGCAGCAACGAAAGTGCAGGACCTTTTCCCATGCCGCTTCCCATCAAACCCTGAACGATAGGAACTTCTGTGAGAGTTGCAAAATACATGAATGCACCGACAATCGCAGCAAAGAAGTTTGAAAAAAGAGAGTTCCCGCCGACAAGTCCGGCAACCCATTCATTTGGAATTATCCCTTCATTCCCCGGTCTGCCGAGCAGAAAACCCGCAACAAAAACGCCAATCAGCAAAAGAGGCAGGATCTGTTTTGCAAAACCCCACGAAGCACTTATCCAGTCACCGTTCTCTTCATCAGCAGTTGAGCCAGACCATGTCAGCCCGATAAAGCCGGCTGAAAAGGCAATTATCGGAATAGACGGGAAAACAAATGCAAAAATCGCTGAAACAATGCCGATAAGAACTATTTTCCAAACCTTATGTGAATACCATGCAACAAGAACAACTCCGAAAAGCAGTGCTGAAACTGCTGTAATTATCCATTTTACTGAATAAATTGACCACCATAGCCCTTCAGTCACATCCGGTTTTCCCCAGTTAGCGAAAACAAGGATCATCACCATGAAAAAGAAATAGATCACCGTCTGATAAAGCGGCCTTCCTTCCTCAGCTACCGGCATTTGAAGTGCTGCAGAACGGGCCGCTTCCTCTTTTTGGAATATCTTTTCCATGATAAATCCGATAATTACTGAAAAAGAGATTGCTCCGATCGCTCTGGCAATACCGATCTCAGCTCCTAAAATCCTTGCAGTCAGTATTATCGAAAGAACACTTATCGCAGGACCTGAATATAAAAATGCGATTGCAGGGCCAAGACCTGCCCCTCTTTTGTAAATGCCTGCAAATAATGGCAGAATTGTGCATGAACACACCGCAAGAATAGTTCCGGAAACACTGGCAACAAGATATGCAACGCTCTTTTTTGCTCCAGCTCCGAGATATTTCATGACAGCATTCTGCGAAATAAATACACCGATCGCTCCTGCTATCAGAAATGCCGGAACCAGACAGAGCAGAACATGTTCCTCAGCGTACCATTTCACAAGTTCAAGTGCTTCTTTCAGTGCATTATCAAAACGGTAAACTCCCACCGGCAGAAAAAACGCCGCAAAGAACACCGAAACAATAATAGAAAGCGGCTTCCATTCATTTTTCCAGTTCATTTTTTCCCCTCCTTAACAACCCTGCATGCACATTTGAACGCATCAAGCACACAAGGAGTAAGCAGTTGATAATATACAAGATTTCCATCTTTTCTGTAAGCAACAATCCCTGCATTGTAAAGAACCGAAAGGTGTTTGCTCACCGTTGACTGATCAAGCTTGAGCAGTTCTGTAAGCTCGCCCACTGTTATCTCGCGATCTTTAAGTGAATCAACGATCATCAGCCGTGCTTCATTTGCCAGCGCCTTTAAAATCAGAACCTCTCTTTTATAATCTTCCTTTGTTTTCATTTTGCACCTCCGCAAAAAACGCAACATTACTATATTGCCAAATTACCATATTGTCAAGTGGTTGCTTTAACTATTTGATTTTACTACATTCCTGCTTCGAGGTAGAAATCCTTGAGTTTCATTCCGGCTTCTTTTTCCATTTTTTTAAGAAGTGTCAGCGGATCCATTTCAAGGTCAGGGGTTGAAAGAGGATAGAATTTTATTGTTCCTCCGTCACAGACTCCAAGCGAACTGCTGTCCGGCATAAACATTATGCATCCCGGGTCTTTCTGGGTCGTTATTGTAAGAAACGGTTTGTGTTCCGCCATGTCCCAAAGCTGGACAAGTGAATCGGTTGACGATGTCGCACCGAACTTCCCGTCATCTGAAACAGCGGTTGCCGTAACCGAACCGTGCTGTCCCGGAAGAGAGATCAATGTGTCTGAATTTATTCCTGTTACTTCAGGCGAATGGGCCAGATACCCTGTCATTATGCTCCCGTTGTCAGCCGTAAAAGAGACCGATACCGGCTTTTTCTCATAGTTTTTTATAAGTTTAACGACTTCCATCGCAGGAACTTTCAATACGGGAATGTCTCCATTGTCACATATTCCTGAAACGAGAGTGCTGTCAGAAGAAAAAGAAACTCCTGTTGCACCTCCCGACGCACATTTATAGGCGATCCTTTCTCCGCCCTGAGAAGAGAAAATGCTTATTGATCCGTCTCTTCCGGCAGAAGCGACATATCTTCCGTCCCCTGAAAACTTAACAGCGGAAACAGCGTTTTCGTTGCCTTTCAATTCATTCACAAAGCTGCCCGTTTCAACATCAATTATCCTTACGATCGTATCCCAGCATGCCGCCGCGATTTTTGATCCATCGGGAGAAATGTCAACATCGAGCACCGGGGTCTGAAGCTGTATCTCTTTCCTTGTCCCCTCTTTCATATCCTGAACCACAATGAGATCATTCTTCGGAAGAAGTGCAAGTTTCCCGTTCTTTGAAATGGAACCTTTCCTGATCTTTTGAAAATCGTATGAAAATGTCTTGATCTCTTTTCTGTCATGGCGCGCCCAGACCCTTATGAATCCTTCCGTTCCGACAGTTATTATCTTTTCTGAATTATTGTCAAACACTGCGGCAGTCATGTTGTTCCTGTGTCCTTCAAGAGCAAAAAGAGGGATCATTTTCCCTGCGTCCCAGACAACACTTTTCCTTTCCCTTTCAGATGTTAAAAAAAGAGAGCCGTCGGATGAAACATCAATTGAGGTCACCGGGCTTCCGTGATATGAAAGCTTTCTTATAAATCTGAGATCAACCTTTGACAGAACAATAACTGATCCGTTTTCCGTTCCTGCAAGAATTATTCCCGGTCCGTTAATTACGGCAAGCTTTTTTACTTCTTCATCTGTCTGGTAAAGTGATATTTCGCTGCCGGCATCTTTATCCCAGATCCTTACCGTTGAGTCCGCCGAAGCAGATAGTATTGTTTTTTCATCAACAAAGACCGCATCGTTAACTATTCCCGCGTGACCTTTTATCTCAACGGCTTCTCCTGAAGTTAAATTTACTATCTTAATTATTGAGTCTATTCCGCAGGAAAGAAGCTGTGACCCGTCAGGAGAAAATCTTATAGATTTGATCCCTAAACCCTTTTTGATCAGTGTCGAAACGGTGTTTTTTTCAAGATCGGCAATTGTCACCGCACCCGAAATACCTGCAAATGCGGCAAACTTTCCATCCTCTGTCAGATCAATGCTGTCGATCTGTGAGCCAGTCTTGAATCTGTTCTTTTCTTTTAATCCCGGATATGAATAAACAGCAACATCCCCGTTTCCGCAACCTGCAAAGATCGATGACAAATCACTTGAAACAGCAAGCGCAGTAATTGTACAATCGGTGTCAAACCCTGTTTCGAGCAGGGCTCCACGATGAAAATGCCTGTGATAGAACCTTGAAGCGGCATCACTTAAAAGAACATCGGAGTCTTTGAAATTCTTTCTGAACCACGGAACATATTCCGGACTGTTCCTGTTGGCGGGATTGAAATAGAGCGATGCTGCGGCATATATTCTTGACGAAAGGAACTGTTTCTGGGTTTCAAGACGGGCCGCTTTTTCATTGAATGCCTGTGCCGTCCTGTACTGCGAAACGATCTTCTCCTTCTGCGCAGTTTTCTTGGCTGTGACCTCCCGGTCATAATACCATGCTATCATAAGTGTCGAAAGAGAGAGCATTACAAGAATCAGTATTGAGGAAATGAAAACTGCTTTGTTCTTTGACGCAAACCTTTTAAGTATCTCCATTGATGAATATTCATAAACTTTTACATTGCCGCCCGACATGAAGCTGTTAAGCTCATCAATAAGTTCGGTAACGGAAGAATACCTGTCCTTTTTCTTTTTTGACATTGCCTTGTGCGCTATCGCCGCAAGCTCAGGAGGAATGTTGCGGTCAACAGATGTCGCCTTCTGCGGATCGGTGTCTACAACTTTTCTCAATATTTCTGACGCCGTTTTTCCGGAGTACGGCGGATCTCCTGTCAGAAGCTGATAAAGTATGGCTCCCAGAGAATAAGTGTCTGAAGTTTCGTCAATGTCATCAACTTTCCCTTCCGCCTGTTCGGGAGGCATGTATGACGGAGTTCCAATCGCATATCCTACAACAGTTTTTCCTACATCGGCATCAAGAAAAAGACGGAGTCCTGTCTGAAGCTTTTCCGCTCCCATGTCCTGCTGACCTTTAACTTTTGCAAGACCCCAGTCAAGAACGACCGTTTCACCGAACTCCCCGATCATGACATTTGACGGTTTAAGATCGCGGTTTATGACACCTTTGCTGTGGGCATACGCCACTGCATTGCAAATGTTGTAAAAATGGGGCAGAAGTTCAAGCCGGTCTTCAAGCGAATTACATATCTTTATTGCCTGATTAAGGGTTTTTCCCTTGACCATTCTCATTGTGTAATAAAAAATTCCGTCCGGGTGTCTCCCTATTTCGTAAACAGGAACTATTGAAGGGTGTTCAAGCTGTCCTGTGACCCTTGCCTCTCTTAAAAACCTGTTGCGAAGACTCACTGTCTGAGGATCGTTCCTTATTTTTCCGTCCCTTTTGTCACGAAGGTCCAGCAGCAGTTCCTTCATTGCTATTTCGCGGCCGATGTGTCTGTCAAGGGCGATCAGAACTCTTCCGGCTCCACCTCTTGCAAGTTCGCCCTGTATCATATATTTTCCAGGAGTTTCATCGGTAATGAGCCGGTCTGAAGTGTTGTCTCCCTGCCCGGTCGGAGTGCCGACAGCCATTCTTGTCTGTTCCTTTATTCTGTTGACGCTGTCCATCAGCACTTCAATTGATCTGTTCTGTGGCTCATCTTCAACAGATTCCGAACCGAGAAGATCAAGAAGAGCCCTGTTCTCTTCAGGAAGTGCCTCTTCAAGCTTTTTTCTTATCGAAACACCGGGGGAGTTCACCCAGTCTGAAAAGATATGGACCAGCTTCTGTGGAGATATCATTCCATTTTCCGCGGCGATAACAGCTAAAGCCGCCTCTTTGAACGATTTTTCAAGACCTTTCATTGCTTTCCCTTTCAGCAAATTATTCAAATCACGACATTATATGTGTTTTTTTTTAAAAACAAAAAAATTATTGTTCTGTGTCTATCTTCTTTATTTTTTATTTTTTGTATGATATGGTCAAAACGGTGTCGGCGATTTTATACAGGTGAATGAATGTCAGCTATCGAAAAAGCTCTTGAAACCCCCATGATGAAACAATATATGGCGTTCAAGGAAAAATATCCCGATGCAATACTTTTTTTCCGGCTCGGTGACTTTTATGAAATGTTCTTTGATGATGCTGTAACTGCTTCTGAAATTTTGGGAATTACACTCACCTGCCGTCATAAGGATGCCGAAATACCGCTTGCCGGAATTCCGTGGCACAGCGCTGACCAGTATATCAGAAAACTTCTTGAGGCAGGGAAAAAAGTTGCAGTATGTGAACAGACCGAAAAACCCGATAAAAAGAAAAAAACGGTCGAAAGGGATGTTGTAAGAATTCTCACTCCCGGAACTGTGGTTGAAGAAAGTTCGCTGGTAGAAAACAGGTCAAACTGGCTTATGAGTGTGTTCTTTGAAAAGGATTCTGCGGCTGTTTCATGGGTCGATGTGAGCTGCGGAGATGTTTTTTACACCGTTGTGAATGAAACGGAAATTGAAGATGTTGTCAGAAATATAGGCCCGAAAGAGATCGTTATGAACACCACTTCGTCACATATTTGCGCAGAAGTGATAGACCAGGAACGGTTTGAAGACTGGGTTCCTTCTGAAAACGGGGCTAACTATCTGGAAAAATTGAGAGATTACAACATTTTGAACAGTGTTGAAAAATCTCTTGAAATGATGCTTTTCTATGTTGACAATCTCTATTTCGGCAATTTTCCACCGCTTAGGACCCCTGAAAAATGGAAAAGCGAAGATTCAGCGGCACTTGATTATAACACTGCGGCAAATCTTGAAATAGAAAAGACACTTATAGGCGGAAACCGTGAAGGATCGCTCCTTTGGGCAATAGACAGAACTCAGACTCCGATGGGGAAAAGAGTTCTTGCAAATACCATAAAAAAGCCCCTTAAAAATCTCGACATGATACTCCTCCGTCAGCAGTGCGTTTCAACATTTTACTCAGATGGAACTCTTCTTAGAAATATTCGGGAAGATCTTGGAAAAATTAGAGATTTTGAGCGGACATTAAGCCGGATCCTCGTCAAGAGAGGAGGTCCCAGAGAGATAAGAATGCTCGCCGATTCGCTTGTTTTTGCTATAGGGCTCAAGGATTCGATCCTGAAAAGGGATGACCTTGAATTCTTTAAGTCCACTCCCGCTTTCAACATCACCGGCAAAATTGCGCAAAACTGGAAAAAAAGATTTGTCGATGAGCCCCCGTTCAATTATAAAGAGGGTGGTTTTGTTTCCCCTGACCACTCTCCTGAAATGTTCCAACTATCTGATCTTATTAATAATTCCAGAGGACATATTGCCGCTCTTGAGGCAAGGGAAAAGGAATCGACACAGATTCCGACACTTAAAGCGGGATTCAACCGCGTTTTCGGATATTATTTTGAGGTGAGCAAAAGATTTGCCGACAAAGTTCCGGCTCACTACATCAGAAAACAGACCACTGCAAACGGTGAAAGATATTTTACTGCAGAACTTAAGGAGCTTGAAGAAAAGATCCTCACAGCCAAAGATAAAATGACTGAGCTTGAGCTTGAGATCTTAGAAAAAACAGTAGTAGAAATAAATGGTTATAAAGAAGACATCCTTAATCTTGCAAAGTTAATTTCTTGGCTTGACCTTTTCTGCGGCTTTGCAAAGCTTGCTGTTGATAACAATTACTGCTGTCCCGATGTCGTTGAAAAGGAGGGCATTGAAATTGTTGACGGAAGACATCCTGTCGTTGAAGCTTCAATCTCTAAAGGGAGTTATGTTCCTGCAACTGTTGTTATCGGTGATGCACAGAAAAGATTCTGCATAATCACCGGTCCCAATATGGGGGGAAAATCAACGGTGATGAGGATGACAGCTCTGGTTGTTCTTCTTGCACAGACTGGCTCTTTTGTCCCTGCAAAAAGTGCCCGCATCGGGATAGTTGACTCCATTTTCACCCGGGTAGGCGCAAGCGACAACCTTTCAAAAGGGGAGTCCACTTTCCTTGTCGAAATGAAGGAAACCGCATACATTTTAAATTCGGCAACATCTAAGAGCTTGATAATACTTGATGAAATAGGAAGAGGGACTGGAACTTACGATGGCATTTCACTTGCCCGTGCAATAGCTGAGCACATTATAAAAAAAATAAATGCCGTTACCCTTTTTGCCACTCATTATCACATACTTACAGAACTTGCCGAAGATTTTTCCTCTGCTTTCAACTTTCATATGGGGGCAAAGGAGTACGGTGGAAAGATCCGTTTCACATATCAGATGAACGAGGGCGGGAGTTCAAGAAGTTTCGGCGTTGAAGTTGCAAAACTGACCGACATGCCCAGAACTGTAATAAAAACTGCCGAAAAGATATTAAAGGAAATGGAGATGGCTGATAGAAAATTCCGTTTTGAAAGAGGCGGCTCTCTTCAGACCGATATCTTTTCAATGAACTTCGGGCAGGTCGAAACAATTCCCGATCATCTGCATGAACTCGAAAACATGATCAGGCGGATCGACCCGGAAAAAATGTCCCCTCGCGAAGCAATGAATATTTTATTTCAACTATTTGATATTGTTAACGAAAAAAAGGAGAATGAAAATGGTTAAAGTTGGCGGAAACATCAAGGCGATAACCCCTTACAAACCGGGAAAACCGATTTCTGAAGTTGAAAGAGAACTCGGGCTTAAAGACTCCATAAAGCTTGCAAGCAATGAAAATCCCCTCGGACCGAGTGAAAAAGTTGTCGAAGCGGTCAGAGCAGCGGCATCTGAACTTAACTTTTATCCTGACGGAAATGCATTCTATCTTAAAAATGCAATTGTGGAATATCACAAAAACAGAGGTGAGGAAATTCATTTTGATGAACTCATCGTGGGCAACGGTTCCAACGAGGTAATTGATATCGCCATAAGAACCTTTCTTTCAGGTAATGAAGAAATTATCGTGTCAGAACAGGCATTTATCGTCTATGAACTCATTCCTGCCGCGGCAAACATAAAAACAGTTCTGATCCCCCAGACGAAAGATCATGTTGTCGATATTGATGCCCACATCGCCGCAATAAATGACAAAACAAAAATGATCTGCCTTGTCAATCCGAACAACCCGACCGGTACTTATTATTCAAAAGCCGCTTTTGAAAAACTTCTCAAAGCGATCCCCGAAGATGTAATACTTGCAGTTGATGAAGCATATGTCGATTTTGTTGATGCTGATGATTATCCTAATTCGCTGAACTATAGAAATATTCATAAAAATACGATAGTTACAAGAACTTTCTCAAAAGCTTTCGGCATAAGCGGCATTCGTCTGGGATACGGAATTGCAACCGCTGAACTTGTTGATTACATGAACCGCGTCAGAGAACCTTTCAACACGAGTTCGCTTGCTCAGGCGGCTGGAATTGCGGCGTTAAATGACAGTGAATATCTGAAAAGATCGGTTGATGTCAATAAATCTGGAAAAGAGTTTTATTATAAAGAATTTCAGCGACTTGGGCTTAAATATCTTCCGACACAGGGCAACTTTATTCTCGTAAAAGTTGGAAACGAACCAACTGTCGGAATGGAATGTTTCAACTATCTGATGAAGCAGGGGGTTATCACCAGACCGATGGGCGGTTACGGGTTTCCGAACTGGATCAGAATTTCAATAGGTCTTGAAGATCACAACAGAATATGTATTGAAAAATTAGAGAACTTTCTTAGTAAAAAAGCATGAAGCATTTAACTTTAATACTGTTTTTTGTTGTTTTTACGGGATGCAGGGGAACTTATGATACTGCTTTGAAAAAACAGGGTTATGAACCGGACGGACTGGGTTTTATTCAAGCCGTTCAGGATAACAACGCAAAAGCTGTGGGCTGGTTTTTGAAAATGCCGGAAGTGCTTAATTTTTCTGATAAAACTGGCGCAACGGCCATTTTTTATGCCGCAGGGCTCGATACTCCGGCAATGCTTAATACACTTATTACCGCAGGCCTTCCTTTTGAACTCAGGGACAACTCAAAAAAGAACCCGCTTCACTATGCAGTTGAAAGCGGATGTGTTGAAAATGTCAAATCTCTCATTGATAAAGGAGTTGATCCGTCATGGCAGGACAACTTTGAGCGAGACATTCTCAACACTTTGATATCATTTAGAAAAAATGAAAATTTAGAGATTTTCGAACTCCTGATAAAAGCCGGAAGCAACATCAATCTTAAAGACATTGACAAAAAAACTCCGCTTATCATTGCCGCCGAAAAAGGACATTCCGGCTATATGAAAAGACTCATCGAACTCAAAGCATCCCCTCTTCACAAGGATTATAAAGGAAAAACCGCACTTGACTATGCGACCGAAAACTATGACAAAAAAGTTATCGGACACGAAATCTTCAATCTTCTAAGTGATTACACCAACGGGATCAAAGGGAATCTGTAGAAATCTTATTATTTCAGCTTCTTAGCCGCTTTTTCAAGTCCTTCAAAAATCTTTTCTGAAACTGTTTCCGGAAAATCGGGTGGCAGGATTTTTGAAACTTCATTAATTACACCGGGCGTTTTTTCAACAAGTTCGGTGATCACTTCTTCAACAAAATTATGTACTCCGCATCGTAAAGCTGTTTCATCCCAGTGTCTTTTTTTAATGTTCATCCAGTCATAGTGTCTGTTTTTGCCTGTTACGGCCATTGCCATTCTCAGTTTTTCGGGAGCTATTTCAAAAGATTTTTTTCCCATTACGGGATAAACTGAAATGACATCATATATAGGGGCAAGCCGGTAACCACCCTGTTTTTCTAAGAAAATGCTGAAATTTTTTGCATGACCGTCAGGCGCCGCAAGCATCCAGAAAAGTATTTGGGTTTTAAAAAAAGCGTGTCTGTCTTTTAAGGAATTTTTAGATCCCAGAAGTATTTTCATTATCTCTTCAATTCCGGGACCTCCGTCAGTTTCATATTTTTCAAAAGGAGAAGTAGCTGTTACCTGACACATATCTTCAACCGGAAGCCGGATTATCCACTTGCTGTCCGACGAAAAGGCCCTGTCAAATCTTTTGACGATCAGAACTTTCTGATCCTTGAAAATTCCGATTTCGCTTTCTGCCGACTCTATTCCGAAAGCTTTTGTAATCTTTGAGCACAGCCATTCGTTTTCAATCGAAGTGCTCAGATCGGCACCCATTATTTTGCCGATAGGGAGCTTGAATATGTGAGTTGTGGGAGTAGAACCCAATGGAATTGACCACTTACCGTTATTTGAAAGAAATGCTGTTTTTTCCTGTGCTCCTGCAACTGAAATCCTGAAATTTTTGCTCTCCCTCATACCGGGAAATGGAGCAGAAGTCACAGATTTTAAAATGAAAGCTACCTGCTCTTCATCCATCGGCTCTGAAACAATTTTCATTATCTCTTCCGGCTCTGTTCCAACAGGCAGAAGCTGAACAGCGCCGACACAATCACGACCAATTTGTGCAAGAAGATCAAATGGCTCCATCGAATCTGCTGAAAACCTGCTTTGAATTCTTCTTCTGATCTCAATACTATCAGGGAGAAGGTTGTCAAAATAGTTTTCAACAACCGCACCTTTGTATAAAATATTTTCAGACACAAGCGGCAGAGAAAGAGAAAGAGGTCTTGCATTTACTGATTCAAGCCAGGAATCATAATATCTGAACTCATGAATCCCTTTTGAAAAATTAGACCACCGACCGACAAGCTCTCCGTTCATCCAGACATTCAAGTCCCTGATCTTTCTCGTTTTTACCATTTTACCAACCCTCTGTCACATCAAAATCTTTTGTTTTTAAAACAATGTGCAAATCCAGTGCGGACAAATACTTCATCAAGCTTTCAACAGAACACTTCTCAGGATTGTTTTCAAGCGCCGACACTGTCTTTGGAAGAAGACCGACTTTTTCTGCCACGGCTTTCTGAGTCAATTTCAGTTCAATCCGCCTGTTTTTTAATGATTTAGCAAGCTGAAAATCGGTAAAGATCAAATATTCCATATTTTCCCCCACAAGGTATAACACAGCAATATACCCCAAAAGGTATAATTTGTCAATATCCCCCTGAAGGGTATTTTTTAAGAATTATTTAACCGGTTTTTCTGCATTCAGGGTTTCTTCTGTTTTCTTAATGAATTCAGGGTGTTTTTCGCTTTGAAACAATATTCTGCCTGATTTGTCGAGCATAAACATCATCGAGGGTATAAAGATCAAAATTATACGATTTTTCATCTCCCTGTATCTGCGCAAACACAAAAATTAAAAAAATGATTAAAGCTGACTTTTCCATTCTTTTTCCCCAATTATTTCACCGTGAATGTTACTGAAAGAACGGGATAATATGACGGTGTTTTTTCTGTGTCAAAACCAGTGACTGAGCGGCTGTTTGAATAGTTGGGTTTTTCTTCATTTGACATTTCTGAAGGATATGTGCCGGTGATGAAAACTGTCATTGCGTTCCCTTTTGTCCAGCCAGCAATATCAATTACTTCCTGAGCCATTTCCTTTAATGATTTCGGGACTGTATATCTTACTTCCCTGTCCCAGCAGTCAAGTGCTCTCTGTTTGCAGTAACTTGATTCAGGATCATAACAATCGTCTATATCCTGACACCTCAGAAGCCATTCAGCAACAACTGCATCGGTCTTTGTTCTCTGGTCAGGTCTTCCTGAACTATAATTTGATGTATCAAAAGCACTTGAATTGTTGGTCTTTTCCATCGCAAGACGAAGATACATCCTTTTTGATGAATCAACTTCATTTGTCGGATGTAATGACAATTCCGCTTTTTCAATTGTCGCCCCTGCCGGAACTTCAACATCGGTGAATCTGAAAGCGGTGTGATATGCAACATACTGATCTTCAAGGAGATCATAAACTCTGAAACCGATGTTTACAAAATCTCCGTAAAAATAGTTCCAGGAAGATGTTCCCGCATCCATGAGATAGCTTGAAACAACATCTTTTTCGTGGTTCAAAGTTACATTGACCGTCACCGAACCGTCAATATTGTTTAGGATTTCAACATGATCTTTTGCATTGTCATCATCATTTTGCTCATCAATATCCACCTCTTCATCATGCTCAAATTCATCCTGCTCTTCACCATCAAATTCATCAGTGTTTTCAACATCTTGATATTCACCGTCATTATCAGTTTCATTCTCTTCTTCAACGATGTTTTCTGAATCTTTTTCAATTTCGTCCAGATCATTCTGAGCATTGTCCTGCGATTCATCATCAGCCGCTGGAGAATCTGTGTCTGGCAACTCAACATCATTTTCAACTTTAAAAGAATCATCATCGCTATTTACCGATTTTGATGAACTGCATCCCGCAAAAATCAAAATAAAAACTAAAATAAAAACTGACTTTTTCATAAAACCCTCCGGAAAATCATTTAACGGAAACATCTTACACCAAACTCGAAAAACAGGCAAATTCGGGGGAAAAGAGTTCCTTGTTTTCAGTTTATCCACGCTAAAATGAAAGTTGACTTTCAGTTTATCCACGCTAAACAGAAAATCTGTCATTTTGTGATCTTGATTTTCGGTGTTTCCGTTTTTCATTTTTTTCAGACATGTTTTTCCTTGCATTGAA
>JAGOEX010000013.1:7015-10756 GCA_017997475.1 bacterium | reverse complement strand
TTTGAACTTTACTGCGATATAAACGAAACAGCAAAACTCTGGGACATTTTGATGGAAAAAGGGGCAAAATACGGAATCACACCGGCAGGGCTGGGAGCAAGAGACACTCTTCGTCTGGAAGCAGGCCTTCCCCTTTCCGGCAGTGAAGTCGGACCTGATGTTCCGGCAGTGGGAACACCATGGGAATTTGCAATTTCATACGATCACGAGTTCATCGGAAAAGCGGCTCTTGAAGCAAACAAAGGAAAATTGTTCGTTTATGCGATAGAAATTGAAGGAAGAAGAAAACCGGGACATCACTCCAAAGTTGTTCTCAACGGAACAGAGATCGGAGATGTCACAAGCGAGATCCTTGCTGTGACTCTGGGAATGAAACCGGCAGGATTCATCCGTGTAAACAAAGAGCTCGGAATGGATACGGAAATATCGGTCGTCAATCCCAAAGGCCAGTCATTTAAAGCATTTGTTAAAGAAAATCCAATGGTTAAAGGAACCAGCAGAAAGAAAATGTCATCAATGTTATAACACTTTTACTTAAGTATGGAGGAGAAAAATGGCTAATTACAATGTACCGAGCGAACTCAGGTATTCTGAAAATCACGAATGGGTAAGAGACATGGGCGGCAACAGATACCGCACAGGTGTTACTGATTATGCGGCTCAGCATATCGGCGATGTAACTTATGTTGAACTTCCGGAAGTGGGTTCAGAAGTTGATAAGGAATCTGTTGACTGCACAATTGAAACAGTGAAAAGTTCTGAAGACATCTTCAATCAGATAGCCGGTCATATTGCCGCAGTTAATGATTCACTTCAGGAAACCCCGGAAATAATTAATTCCGACTGTTACGGTGACGGCTGGCTTTATGACATCAAAGCTGACAGCGATGACGACTTTACTTCGCTCATGACAGCTGAAGAATATGAGAAATTTCTTTCAGAGCAGGAAAACTGATCTTGTCCAAAACTTTGAATGAATACCGGGGAGCGATAAGTCGTTCCCCTTTTTTTATGAACTTTTGGAGGTAAAAATGAGATACCTTCCCATTACCGATAAAGAAAGGAAAGAGATGCTTGACAGGATCGGTGCAAAAAGCGTTGCCGACCTTTTTTCACCTCTTCCGAAAAATGTTCTTCTTAAAAAAGAGCTCGATCTCCCTGCCGCAAAAAGCGAAATGGAGATAGAAAAACACATGGCTGAGCTTGGAACAATGAACAAGGGCTCGGAAATGCTCTCTTTTCTGGGCGGCGGATGTTATCGCCACTACAGCCCTGCCATAATCGACCAGCTGCTTTTAAGAAGTGAATTTTACACAGCTTATACCCCGTATCAGCCCGAAGTGAGCCAGGGAACGCTCCAGGTCATATTTGAATTTCAGACAATGGTTTCCAACCTTTTTAAAATGGATGCCGCAAACGCTTCGATGTATGACGGTGCAACAGCCGCCGCAGAAGCTGTAATGATGGCTTCAAAGATCTCTAAAAAAGGGACAAAAGTGCTGATCGCTTCGACAATGCACCCCCACTACATCCAGACTGTAAAAACATATATTGAGTTTCTCGTTGACAAAGTCGATATGCTCCAGATGAACGCCTCAACCGGTCGTATTGACGATAATGAGCTTGAAAAAATAGATGCCGAAACAATTTGTGTTCTGTTCCAGTATCCTAATTATTTCGGTGTGATAGAAGATCTTCACAAGATCGCGGCAAAAACGAAGGAAGCGGGAACACTTCTTATTCCTGTCGTTGCTGAAGCTACATCTCTTGGGATCCTTGCAACTCCCGGCGACCTTGATGCGGACATTGCAGTCGGAGAAGGACAGGCTCTCGGAATTCCTTTGAATTTCGGCGGACCCGGTGTGGGACTTTTCACAGTTAAAGAAAAACATGTAAGAAAAATGCCCGGACGGCTTGTCGGCCAGACTGTCGACAGAAACGGGAATAAATGTTATGTCCTCACCCTTGCGGCAAGAGAACAGCATATAAAAAGGGAAAAAGCTACTTCAAACATCTGCTCCAATCAGGGTCTGATGGCTACTGCGGCCGCAATGTACCTTGCAACGATGGGAAAAAGCGGACTTAGAGAAGTTGCTTTGATGAACCTCAACCGCTGCGAATATTTAAAGAAAAAGGTCGCTGAAGAAACAAATTGCAAAATAGCTTTTTCAGGACACACCTACAACGAATTTACCATACTTGTTCCCGGAACAGGGGCGGAAACACTCAAAAAACTTGAATCTTTCGGCATACTTGGAGGAATTCCTGTTGCAAAATATCATCCCGAGATCGACAATGCGATCATTGTAAACACAACAGAAATTCATTCTTACGAGGAACTTGACAGATTTGTGTCGGCTCTGAAAAAAGTTACAGGAGGTAGATCATGAGTTACCCAGGAATGAGAGATCTCAAACTTAAAGAGGAGACCCTTTTTGAAAGAAGCCGTCAGGGAAGATGCGGATATTCTCTCCCCAAAGAGAAACTTGCCGATGCCTCTTCTTTCATACCTCAGGAATTATTGAGAAAAGAGCTCGATCTGCCTGAACTTAGCGAAGTTGACATAGCAAGGCATTACACCCGTCTTTCAACTTATAATTTCAGCATCGATCTTGGTTTTTATCCGCTTGGAAGCTGTACAATGAAATATAATCCCAAGATAAATGAAAAAATGGCCCGCATTCCCGCTTTTGCAAATCTTCATCCTGAAACACCTGTCGAATATTCTCAGGGAACGCTGAAACTGATGTATGAAATGCAGAAAATGCTCAGTGAGATCGGAGGGTTTGCCGCAACAACGCTTAACCCGTCTGCCGGAGCTCACGGAGAGTATGTCGGCCTTGGGATCATAAGAAGTTATTTCAAGAAAAAAGGCGACACAAAAAGAAAAAAAATAATAATTCCCGACAGTGCACACGGAACAAATCCGGCAAGCTGCACCCTTAACGGTTTTGATGTAGTAGTCCTTGAAAGCAATGAATCGGGAAAAGTCTGTGTTGACTGTCTCAAGGGAATGCTTAATGACGAAGTTGCAGGAATAATGCTGACCAATCCGAACACTCTTGGCGTTTTTGAAAGTGATATCATGGAGATAACCAAAGTCGTGCATGATGCTGGCGGACTGGTTTACGGTGACGGAGCCAACATGAACGCAATACTCGGAATTGCAAGGCCGGGCGACATGGGAATAGATGTTCTTCACTACAATCTTCACAAAACCTTCTCAACACCTCACGGCGGCGGCGGTCCCGGATCAGGCCCGGTAGGTGTGTGTGAAAAGCTTGCTGAATTCCTTCCCGACCCGCATGTTGTTCTTAAAGATGGCAGATTTTCGTTTGCAAATTCAGCCAGTTCAATGGGAATGATCAGATCGTTCTATGGAAATATGGCAATAACTTTAAGGGCTTATGTCTATATTCTTGAATATGGCAAAGACTATATCGCCGACATTGCAAAAAATGCGGTTCTTAACGCGAATTATATCAAAGCGTGCCTTAAAGACTACTACCATCTCAAATATAAATCAGACACTCTTCATGAAGTTGTTTTTGATGATTCTGAAATGCCCAATCATGTTACAACCATGGATATTGCAAAAGCGCTCATTGATCGCGGATATCATCCACCGACAGTCTATTTCCCCCTTATCGTTCATGGTGCGATAATGATCGAGCCGACTGAAACTGAAAGCAAGGAGACGCTTGATTCTTTCATCGAGGCAATGATCGACATATTTGAAAC
>JAGOEX010000013.1:0-6915 GCA_017997475.1 bacterium | reverse complement strand
ATATATTCCTTTTTTGATCTTGGAGACCCTTCAACAATTGCCAGATACTCCTTTCTCCACTCGTTCTTTCTTATCTGTTCACTCAGGCGGGCGGCAGCTTTTGATGTTTTTGCAAAAACCATTACCCCTCCGACCGGCTGATCAAGACGGTGAACTATTCCAAGATATGCTTCACCCGGTTTTCCATACTTCTTTTTGAGATATTCTTTTAAGATCGTCTGAAGATCTTCTTTTTCAGAGTTATCTTTCTGGACCGGAATTCCAACTGGCTTTACAACTGCAAGAAGATGGTTATCTTCAAAAATCACTTCTATTTTCAAGCACTTCTCCTTTTTTAAGTTTTTTTAAAATTAAAAACACCGCTTCATTTGAAAAACCTCTTGAGAGAAGTTTTCTTAAAATTTCATTCCCGTCTGAAGTTTTCAGTTTTTTAATGAAAATTTCTGCAGCGGCAATTTCAGTCTCCACAGAGAAAACATCTCTTGAAAAAAGCTCAAGCGCCCCTTTATCATAAAGCTTTTTTTTGAAATAGTTCACCCCCCTTCCCGATGATGAGATTTCCTCAGCAAATTTACTCAAAGTTTTTATATCGTTTATATATTTGAATTTATTAAGATATTCAATCACTTCCTCGATCTGTGCGATAGTCGCTTTTTTTGCTTTTAATTTTGATATGATCTCAGATCTGAAATGGTCTCTCTGAGAAAGCAGTTTCAGAGCATATTTTATGAGTTGTAAAGTATCAGTTGTTTCCATCAGGGTCGTAATCAAAATCTGTGGGCTGATACTGGCTGCCGCTTCCCTCTTTGTCAAATGATTTCCAGTCACCGTCTCCTGAAATGCTTACTCCCTGCATCCTGAGTATGAGATCATCGGGACTTGTTGCATTTTCAAGTGCCTCTTTTTCTGTGATGAACCCGTCATGGAAAAGCTGGAAGATCGACTGATCAAAAGTCTGCATTCCGTATGTTTCGTGCCCTTTCTCAATTACATCGTGGAGCTCCTTGAACCTGCTTTCATCAAGAATTATCTCTTTTACAAGTTCTGATGCCACAAGAACTTCAATTGCGGGAACCCGCGATCTTTCGTCTTTTCTTTTTATCAATCTCTGACTTATTGCGGCGGCAAAAACACTGCCGAGCTGCTGACGGATCTGGGACTGGTTATGTGACGGAAAAACTGAAATAATACGGTTAATTGTCTCGGCCGCATTCAAAGTGTGGAGAGTGCTTATCACAAGATGCCCTGTTTCCGCCGCAGTAAGAGCTATTTCGATCGTTTCGAGATCTCTCATCTCTCCCACCATGATGACATCGGGATCCTGCCTTAACGAACCTCTGAGTGCTGTGGAGAACGATCTTGTGTCTATCCCGACTTCCCTCTGGCTGATGATGCTTTTCTTGTCACGGATAAGGAACTCTATCGGGTCCTCGATCGTAATAATGTTGCAGGCCCTTGAATTGTTTATGTAATCTATCATCGAAGCCATGGTCGTAGATTTTCCGCTTCCGGTCGTTCCGGTAACAAGGACAAGTCCTCTTCTGTAATTTGCTATCTTTTTTATGATCGGGGGAAGCACAAGTTCATCAATTGATTTAACCGCAAAAGGAATCGTCCTGAAAACAACACCGAGCGAACTTCTCTGACGGAAAACATTCACCCTGAACCTGCCAACTCCGGAAACACTGTATGAAAGGTCCAGTTCGTTGTTATCCTTGAGGTTTTTTCTCTGTTCATCATTCAGAATGCCGGCTATCATCGGATTAAGCCGTTCGGGCTTGAGCACTCCGAACTCGTCAAGTTTGTTAAGAACGCCGTTGATCCGCAAAACCGGAGCGGTATAGGTTTTCAGATGAACATCGCTGGCACCGACTTTTGATGCCAATTGTAGAAGTTCATTCAGTTTTTCGACATGCTCACTCATCATTTACTCCCGGAACTTTTCTTTTTTGATTTTTCTTCACCTTCCGCACTCTTTTTTTCTGCCGGTTCCTCGTCTTTTATAAGATTGTGCTTTTCTTTTATCCTTGCAACAATTTCCTTAATCATTTCAGGGTTTTCCTTTAAAGTTTTAACCGTATTGCTAAGTCCCTGTCCGAGTTTTTCATCATTATAGCTGTACCAGCTCCCGCTTTTGTTAATGAATCCGTCAACTTCCGCAACAGTTACCATGTCTGCAAGACGATCGATCCCTCTTCCGTAAATTATATCAAAAACAGATTCTCTGAACGGAGGGAACATTTTATTTTTCTGTATTTTAACTCTCACCTGATTGCCGACAACTTCCTCTTTTTCCTTTATGCTTGCGATCTTCCTTATGTCAATTCTCATGGAAGCATAAAATTTCAAAGCATTCCCGCCTGTTGTTGTTTCAGGATTTCCAAACATCACACCGATCTTGCTTCTGAGCTGGTTGATAAAAATAAGACAAGTCTTTGATTTGCTCACAGCGGCGGTAAGTTTACGGAGTGCCTGCGACATAAGCCGTGCCTGAACACCCATGTGACTGTCCCCCATCTCCCCTTCTATTTCGCTTCTCGGGACAAGGGCGGCAACAGAGTCCACAACAACGATGTCAACTGCATTGCTTCTGACAAGGGTTTCCGCTATTTCAAGTGCCTGTTCGGCATAATCGGGCTGTGAAACAACCAGTGAATCAACCTGAATGCCGAGTTTTTTCGCATAGTTGATGTCAAAAGCGTGCTCGGCGTCAATGAAAGCGGCGGCGCCACCCTTCTTCTGTGCCTCGGCGATCGCATGGAGGGCAAGTGTTGTCTTTCCTGAAGATTCGGGACCGTAGATCTCGACTATTCTTCCCCTCGGGTAACCGCCAACACCCATTGCAATGTCAAGACTCAGCGCTCCCGACGGGATGACAGGGATGTCGACTGTGTTTTCGTCCCCCAGTATCATTATTGATCCTTTTCCATACTGTTTTTCTACAGCTTTGATCACATTTTCAAGCATTTCCTTTTTGTTTTCGACCATTTTACTCTCCTACGGTTTGATTCAGATTGTTAAACAGCTATTTTCTCAAGCTGAATACAGAATACATATTTTTATCCATAAATACAGTTCTTTTATATTTTTCATCCATATTTTCCAGAGTGACAAGAACGCTCTCTTTTTCACTGTTCTCCGAAATTATTTTTGCACCGTTTTTCAGATCCTGGAGAAAACCTTTTACAATTCTCGCCTTTTTAAAAAGCTCCTGCCCCCTTTTTGTTTTGAAAAACTCATAGCTTTTATTCCTTGACAGGGTTTCATCCACAACCATAAGGATGATCCTTGAGTCACTCAATTTTTCAAAGTCGGTTTCTGTATGCTGCTTTTCACATCTCATGAGACCGCCTCCCCGAAAAGATCAGTAAAATATTTTCCCTTTTTTGCCAAACAGCGCCCGGCTTCCATCCGCTCCGTTAAGATACACAGCATTAGAAACATCTGAGTCTTTCGAAAGCTTCACCTTGTCTCCTATTATAAGATTCGGCCCCGCCGATTCCACTTTTTCAAGATCCGCCCCGTTGCCTATTATCAAGGGGGGCTTGAGGGGAACTGCCGGAACTTTGATGTTCTTTCCCATCACAACAAGTGTTTCCGGATTTATTTTTTCCGGTTTTAAAGAATATTTCTCAAAAGGATCAAAGTATGAAAGAGGAAGATTCTTGATTAAGTCGAATGTGCACTCAAGATAATCGTCGGGAGTTCCCATATCCCACCATTTTCCATTTATAAAAAAGGCATTTATGTGTTCTTTCTGCTCAACCATCCTTTTGTAAACATAGTTCGTTATCGATGTGAAAATATTATCAGGAATATATTCAAGAAGGGCGGGACTTATGACATGCAGCCCTGTAAATATCGCATTTCCTTCAGGATTTTCCTTTTCAAAAGATGCGTCCAGCATCCTTACGATCCTGAAATTCTCGTCAACCCTGATAACCGCTCTGGGGTCTTTAGGGGAGGACGGGACAACACCCAGAGTAACCTTGCTTCCTGATCTGAAATGGCTGTTAAGTATTTCGTCAAGATCAAAATCAAAGATAGTGTCTGAATTTATCACAACAAACGGCTCACTCACAAAAGGACCCATGCTTGCAATGGCCCCTCCTGTACCAAGTATTTCACTTTCCTGGAGATATTTTATCTTTACCCCGAACTTCTTGCCGCTCCCGAGGAGATCAGATATCTTGTCAGCACCGTAATGAAGATTTATAAAAAGGTCTTTTATGCCGAAATGTTTAAGAAAATTAATATTATATTCTATGACAGGCCTGTTAAGTACAGGTATGACCGGCTTTGGAATGAAATCTGTCACCGGAGACATTCTTGTTCCAAAACCCGCAGAAAGTATTAGTGCTTTCAATTTTTATCCCCCATGTTAAATTCGGGAATGAACGGCGCAAGGACATCGATGATCTTTCCCATTTCAAGTTTTATCAGTGTGCTTCTGACATATCCCAGAGTCGGAACCACATACGGAAGGAACCACTCTTTGCCCTTAACCTGATTAAGATATATGAACCTTCCTGCATCTTTCATTTTGCGTTGAACCGTCTGAAGATAAAACGCCTTTTCAAGATCTTCATAACAGGAAAATATCTCGTTTGCCGTACTGCTTGTTTTCCAGTAATATTTCAACATCAATTCAACTTCACTGTCAGAAAGGACCACATATGAGTCGCGAAGCAATGATACCAGATCATAAACAGCAGGCGCCATCAATGCATCCTGAAAATCTATCAGGTAGCTGACACCGTTTTTCACCATTATGTTCTTTGACTGAAAATCCCTGTGTGAGAGAAGATAGGGCTGGGTTGAGAGATCGTGCGATATCTGTTTAAACTTCTTTTCCAGTTTAGGCCAGACACCATTGAAGGGTTTGTCATAGACCCTTTTTGCGATCATATATTCGTAAAAATGATAAAATTCGTCCATAAACAGCTTCATGTCAAAAGTTCTTTTATCGGCAGGCGAATCAAAAAAAGTCCTGTTGTAAAGATGGTGCTGTGTTTTTACAAGAAGGTCAACAGCGCTCCTCACATGCTTCAGCCGGTTCTTTTTTTCACTCTGGATCAGCTTGAAAAGTGTCGTATCACCGAGATCCTCAAGAAGGAGGGCTTTCTGTTCAGGAATGGATGCATAAATCTTCGGAACTTTTATCCCTGACATGTCAAAAAGATTTTTTATTGCTATGAAATCGTTAAAAGAATCTCCTCTTCCGAATTCTCCCGGCTTTATGTCGGCAACCTTCATCAGAACTGCGGATTCTTTCCCGAAAACTATCCTGAAATATTGTCTCCCCGAAGCATCACCGAAAAGTGGCTCAGCAGAAAAATCAAATATTTTCTTTGACTTATAGATGTTCAGCATCTTGAATGCAATGATCTCTATGGACATATCCATCATTTTTTCTCCAACTGTTCGTAAAGTTCATAAATTACAGCAAAAAAATAAGGCAGGGTCAAACCGTTTATCAAAATGAATATGAACGGCACAAAATTTGAAATAATGGCACTGATGATGACCGAACAGTAAAAGATCAAAGAAAAAAGGAACAGGTGAAGCCGGTATCCGAACCCTGCCCTGAGCGAATCCATCAATGCATCAACAGAAAACTTGTCCTTTGCGGCAACAACAAAAAAGGAGAACATGAAAAGACTGAAAACTATAACCGACGGAACTATCAAAAGAACAAAGCTAACTGCAAGCAGAGGAAGAAGAAAAATCGAAAGAACAAGTCCGTTTTTAAACAGATTCCAGATGTGCGGAGCGGAATAGATGTCGCTTCTTGTCCCGTTTACTGAACAGATCACTGAATTTGCAAGCAGTATGCAGAGAATTCCCTGAAGAATAACAGTTGATATCACCCCTGCAGTAACATTAAAAAGGAAAAGAACTGAAGGAAGTGTCGCAAGAAAACCATAAGGAACGATCTTTAAAAAATTTGCCTTGTACTGTATCCACCCCTGCTCAAAAGCCCCCACAAGGTCAAGCCGTTCAGTTTTTTTTCCCGTTCCGCTCATTTTTTCCTCCTCAATAAGCTTTAACATATTTTATCTACAAACACCAAGCGGTCAATATTATTATTGTATAGATGCTCTCTTTAATTTTTTATTGATTTCACTTCGATTTGCAATAACATAGTTACCGAATTTTTGAAGGTATTTTTATGAGGACTTATCTAACATCTTTCATTGTTTCATTTCTTTTTGTGCTTGTGACAACCCCCTTTCTCATAAAGATAGGGATTAAGCACGGTTTTGTAGACAAAGTAGACCAGCGGAAGATCCATCAGGGTGTCATTCCCAGAATAGGCGGAATAGGAATTGCCATGGGAACGCTTTTCCCCCTTTTTCTGCTTTATTTTTACAACAATTTTGTTTCGCAGACCCTTTTTGGATCGATAGAAAATGTTGTTGTCATTATTTTCGGAGGGCTCTCAATAAGCATTCTCGGTCTTTTTGACGACATAAAAGGGCTCCCTGCAAAATTCAAGTTCCTTTTCCAGATAGCGCTTGCGGTTATTGCAATTTACTGCGGATTTTCAATAAATGCCATGTCCACGCCGTGGGGTGTTGTTCAGCTGGGATGGGTGGGACACTTTATAACTGTACTCTGGATCGTCGGAATAATAAACGCATTCAACCTGATTGACGGGATGGACGGCCTTTCTTCGGGAGTATCTTTTTTTGCATGCATAACCATAATGTCCCTTTCCATTGTCAACGGATATATGTTCGTCGCTCTTGTTTCAGCCGCACTCGCCGGTGCTGTTGTCGGTTTTCTCGTTTATAATTTCAACCCTGCAAAAATATTTATGGGTGATGCAGGATCGATGTTCATCGGATATGTTCTTGCCGTTCTCTCTCTTAAAAACCAGTCAAAGGGACACACCATCGTTTCAATGCTCGT
>JAGOEX010000012.1 GCA_017997475.1 bacterium | reverse complement strand
GAAGATTTTGAAAAAGAGGGTGGTTTTACTGAGCGGCTTTACAGGGTTAGGAGTGCAAAGAGGAAATGGGGCAAATGATGAAAGATCGGAAAGAGAAGAAAAAATCAAAGACAATTTGGTGTGGAGTTATTTTATTTATTTTTTCGATGGTTTTGGGGTTGTATCTCCTTTACGATTCAAAACTTTCAGGGGCTGAGTTTGTTACGTTTGTGATTGCATTCGCGGTGATTGGCTTTGTGATTGCTTTTATTGATGAAGTTCAGGAGTTTTCGCTTGGAGGAAATAAAGTAATATTTAAAAAGTTGAGGGAAGAAGCGAAAAAAACAGCGGGTACTGAAACATTTCGGTTTTTGTTGAGTATGGCGAAACGGTTTCCTGGAGGACTTGCTGAAATTAGCCCTGTTGATGATAGAGTGAAAGATTTTTGGATTCTGTATAATAATATTATTGAGTTTAAATGCGAAGAAGAGTTGAAAG
This sequence comes from bacterium, assembly GCA_017997475.1. Classification (GTDB taxonomy): domain Bacteria; phylum UBP6; class UBA1177; order UBA1177; family UBA1177; genus JAGOEX01. Next base: position 27,558 of record JAGOEX010000012.1, on the reverse strand, counting down.
GAGATATTTTGGAAGTTGTGAAAGAGATACTGGAAGGACAAATATATTCAATATCTAATTTCAGTGACAGTGTCGGCATGAAATATCGTAATATTGAAACAACTCCCTCTCCTAAAGAGTTGGAAGAAGTTGCATTATATTCTGAGTCAATTGACAAAAGAGCAAAAGCGAATAACGATTCTTTTGATAGTATAAAAATGAAAATTGAAGAAGGCCTTAATGAATATAGGAAGTTATATAAATTAAAGGAAAAATTGGATGAGGAATAAATTTAAATCCAAAACTTTCTTTATTGCGGAGGATAAAAACGGATGAATTCTAACCCCCATTACGACATCGTCATCATAGGTGCCGGGCTCAGCGGTCTGACTTGCGGAGCACTTTTAAGCCGTGCAGGGATGAAAGTTGCTGTTCTTGAAATGGATACTCATCCGGGTGGTTATCTTGCAGGTTTTGAGAGGAAGGGTTTCCGTTTTGATTCTTCGATCCACTGGCTTAATCAATGCGGTGAAAATGGTCTGGTTACGAGAGTTTTCAATGCGATAGATGCTGATCATCCGAAAGCTTTTCCTCAGCGAAATATTAGAAAAACTGTAACTGATTCAACGAGTTATCTTCTTACTGACAATCCTGACGAATTGAGAGATTCTCTGATTGAGAGATTCCCTCACGAAAAAGAAGGAATACTCCGATTTTTCAAGGATGTTCGTAAAATTGCGGAAGGGTTCAGTGATTACGGCAGCAGTTTTCGCAGTATGCAGACAAGAGGTTTTTTTGAAAAACCTTACTACGGAATGAAAATGGCAAAGTTCGGGCTGACATTTGTTCCGCACGCTTTTTACAATGGTGAAGAGGGACTTAAAAAAGGGTTGAGAAAGTATTTTACTGATCCGGAACTTCATAAATTCTGGTCTGCTGAGAGCGATCTTCTTTCGTGTCTAATCCCGATCGCATGGGCTTATAACAAAGATTTCCAGCTTCCTCCGACTGGTGGTGGACAGGTAATAGCAGACTGGCTTTCGGATTCAATAGTAAAGTCAGGTGGAGAGATATTTTGCAATACGAAAGTCGAAAAAATCATTCATGAGGGAAAAAAAGCGGTGAGTGTAATAGCTCATAATAAAGGTGAAGAGCTTAAATTTGATTCCCGTTTCATAGTTGCCGCAAGTGATGTTGAAACACTGTATGAAAAGATAATGGATGTCAGGCTTTCAGACGCTGAGTTCTTAAAAAAGTTGAGAAATGCAGAGCTTTACAGTTCAGCTGTCACTGTTTCAATCGGCCTTGACTGTCCTGCGGAATCGCTTGGTTTGAATGATGAACTTATTATGATATCAAAAGAGGATGTTTTAAGAACCGATCACATTTTCGGAGATCCTCAAAAAAGCGACATCTCAGTCATGTCTCCTTCAGCAAGAGATAAATCAATGGCTCCTGACGGAAAAGGGACACTTACAATATACTGCCCTGCATATTATAGTGATTTCAGCACCTTATCCAAAGATGAATATGTGAAATTCAAAAATGATTTCGCTCATATTCTCATAAATCGAGTTGAAAAAGCACTATCGGAAAACATCAGATCCCATATTGAGTTCATGGATGTTGCAACGCCTGTTACATATCACCGCTACACAGGGAACAGAGAAGGTGTGATGATGGGAGCGCGTCCCGGAAAAGTAAATTTTAAAGCCAGGATCGCCCATTTTGTAACGCCGCTTGAAAATGTGTTTCTATGCGGTCACTGGTCTGCTCTCGGCGGCGGTGTTCCGATTGCCGTTTCCACCGCTGCCAATGTTGCATTAATGGTTTTAAAAAATGATGGAAACAGATTCTTCAAACCTCTTGGAAAATATTTTGACGGTTCGGTTTCAGTTCAGGAATTTAATAAGTGTCTGGCAAGATCGGAAAACAGCTAGCTTCTGAAAAGTTTTCTCTTAACTTCTTTCGAATATGTGTAGGCACTTGTCACACTGAAGAATATTGATCCCCAGATAAGAATATATCCCCATAATCTCGGGTCCCAGTCGATATTGAAAAGCCCTATCAATGTATTCTGATTAATCATGAAAAAGGGAAGAGCAAACATCTGGAACATTGTTTTCATTTTGCCACCCTGACCAGCCGCAACAACAACGCCTCTTTCAACGGCCACAGAACGAATCCCGAAAATGTAAAATTCGCGTGCAAGGATTATGAGGACTGGAAGGACATGCATTTCACCCATCGACACAAGAAGGACAAGTGTAAGGTTGACAATGAACTTGTCTGCAAGCGGATCAAGAAGTTTGCCTGTCACTGTGACCGTCCCGTGCTTTCTTGCGATATATCCGTCAAAAAAATCTGTAACTGTCGCTATTGTATAAAATATCCATGACCACAGCCGTGAAACAGGTGTGTCATACCATATCAGAAACAGAACGAACGGAACAAAGAATATTCTGATGCCGGTAAGAAGATTAGGAATTGTAAGGACATCTTTCTTGAAATTAATGAGTTTGTCCATGATCACTTTTCTTCTGCCGAAATCACCTGTGCTTTTCTTATTTTTTCTGAACCTTTTTACCATAGTTCCCTGCCTGTATAGTTTTTGTAAAAGTCAGATACCTTTTCAACATATGCAACTGTTTCGTTGAAAGGTGGTATCCCGTTATAATAAACAACTGCCGCCGGTCCCGCATTATAACCGGCAAGGGCGCTTCTTGTGTTTTTAAACCGTTTGATCATTTTCTTGAGATAAAGAGTGCCTCCCATTATGTTCTGCTGAGCATCAAAGACATCTTTAACGCCGACCTCAACCGCCGTTGCAGGCATTAACTGCATAAGTCCCTTCGCTCCTGCCGAAGAGACAGCTTTTGTGTCAAAAAGAGATTCCGCTTTAATGACACTTTTTATGAGATGGAAGTCAACGCTGTGTTTAACTGAAGCTTTCTGTATTATATCATCAAAAGCTGATTCTTTCCCCGGCTTCAGTGCATAACCCCGTTTATGTTTCACTTCACCTTTTGACTGATAAAGGGGCTTGCATGAGCGGAGATCTGAACATTGATTTGTGAATGTGTATCTATCCTTGATCGGGTCGTAGAAATAATAGATACTGACACTTGAATACAGTAGAGAAGTCATCATAAGAAAAAAAACAGAAGCTTTAATGAAGATGCTCATTTTTTTTCCTGTTTTTCAAGAGATTGGTAGTACATAAGCCGTTTTTTCATCCCTTTTGCCCTGAAGTTGTCCGGCTGGATCTTAGTTATTATGGTAAGTACCTTCATGCAGTCGGGGATCATTTTGAGAAATTCATATATCTCTGCGAGGATGAAAAGGATTTCAATATCTGGATCTTTTATCATTGTGAGTTTAAGAATATCCTCTTTTATCGGAGGATACTTGATAGTCTTTTCAAAGTCGTTCCATCTAGGGGACTTTTTCCATATTGCGAGGATCTTTTTTTCAAGTGCATCCGGATTTTTGGTCTGGTCATAGATCATTCCGAATATCTCTGCCGCACCTTCAAAGTTGCCGAGACGGAGCAACGCGGTCCCTTTGAAAATAGCTTCATCATATTCTTTCATCCGCGTAAGATCGGTCCTGCTTTTTATGGGTCCGTATCTTTTCATAAGCTTTTCAACATCAGCCCTTTCTTCAGGATTTCTAAGCATTTCATAATTTTCACTGACAACCCGGAAGAATTTTTCCGCACGGTCTCTGTTGACAACATTGACACCGCGCAGTGCATCGGGGTGAATCTTCTGAACGATCTTGAGATATGTATTGTGAAGAGCTTTTTCATCAAAATCAAAAGAGAGCCCGAACAGGTGGTATACATCTTTGAATTTTTCATTAACATCAAGAAAACTTACGAGCTTTTGATCTTCGCTCTGCTCAATGACCTCCTCTACGGTCTCTTCTTCAGTTGCCTTTTCATCAAACATGTTCGAGCGTGAAAGCATTTCCTGTATATTTGCCCTTTCTTCATCGGTGGATCGCACGACACTTGCAAATCTTGTCAGCAGAAGGAAGAAAATTGTTCTGTAATGTTTTTTGAAACTGGAGAATATTTCAATCCTTTTCTGGCCGATGAAAGATTCAAGTTCATCATGAAGAAATGTCATCGAACTTGCTTCCGGCCTGATTGAGAAATGTTCAGTCGCAACAGGTTTTATCATGGCTACAATGATGGATCGTTCTATATTTTCAACTATCCTGAATATGAAATCGAGTGAATCATATTCCTTCAGATTCACCTTGAATCCTTCAGGAAGTTCTGTTTTGAGCATAAAAAGTGTTCCGGAAGGGAGCGTTGAAATCTGAAGAAGGGATCTTTCACAGTAGGATTTTCCTTCTGTAACAATAATGTTGAACCTGTCATCTCCGTTGATAACATTTACAGTGCCCGAGAATTTTGAAAGATGGAGCGTTGAAAGGAGTTTTTCGATCCTGATCTTCAGTTTTTTTTCTGAGTTTATATACTGGTTTAAATTTTCGTTCATTTATCTCTACATAAGAAAGTTTTCTTCAAGGGCTGTCATCAGAACGCCTCTTTCTTTGTCTGTCCTTTCCTGTATTTCCCTGATCTCAGTGAGAAATTCCAATTCTCTTTTCCCTTTCAGAAACGGTTTTGCAACAGCCGGGAAAAGTTCAAGAAGAAGCTCTTCCTTTTCGTCGGATGCCAGTTTCCTGCCGCCGAATTCCCTGAGTATTTCATTGGTCTGCTTTACATGTTTTGATGTGTCATAAGGGGTTTCCTCTTTATGTCCGGCGATCTTCTTCCTGAAATCGGGATCAACAGGCCACGGAGTATGACCGTAGATGCCTTTCACAAGATTTACGAACTGAATCGAAGTGTTGTCATAAAATCCTTTCCGCTGTTCTTCGTTTATGACACAGCTTACTGCCTGTATACCCACGATCTGACTTGTCGGAGTTACAAGAGGAGGAACTCCGGCATCAAGACGGACAACAGGAACGGTCTTGAGAACTTTTTCAAGCAGATGCCCCAGATTTGCCGCCTGAAGCTGTGAAAGCATGTTGGTGTACATTCCTCCTGGGATCTGAGCGATCCTTACGATATCGTCGGGAGCGGGGAAGTTGAAATATTTTTCTATCGCCTGCGTCAGAACAGTTACTTTCTCTGTGTCATCTTTTTTTGCCGCTTCTATCGCATCGTCAAAAAGTTTTTCGATCTCGGGCGGAAGCTTGTCATGTGCAGGATCGAAATCAAGAGGGAACATCTTGTACTGATCAAAACCGCAAAGCTCCTTTCTCATTTCGAAAAGCTCTTTTCTTATTTCTCTGACTGCCTCAAGGTTGACCCCTGTATCAATTCCGAGCTTTGTTGCAAATATCTGGACAAGTTCAAAAGCCGGAGCAGCCGGCCCGCCAGCAAAGGGCATAATTACTGTGTCAACAATATCAGCGCCCTTTATTATAGCCATCAGTACACTTCCGAGACCGTATCCAGGGGTGCAGTGAGTGTGAAGGTCGATCGGTATGGAAACATTTTTTTTCAACGCCGAAATCAGTTTTGAAGAAGTTTCAGGATCGATAAGTCCCGCCATATCTTTTATTGAGATCATATCTGCTCCCATCTTTTCCAGTTCAACTGATTTTTTGACAAAATAGTCGATGGAAAACAGGTTGGATGGAAGTTTTTTCCCTTGAAAAAAAGCAGAAACCTTATCTTTGAAGGAAAACTTGGGATCAACGGTATAGCAGACACAGCAGTCTGCAAGTCCGCCATTTTCCTTTACATATTTGATGGTTGACTTCATGTTGTCAAGGTCGTTAAGGGCATCGAATATTCTCATTATATCTATGCCTGACTTTACAGCATTGCGATTGAAACCTTCAATAACATCTTCAGGATAAGGGTTATATCCAAAAAGGTTTCTTCCCCTTGAGAGAGCCGTGAGCTTGCTGGATGATCCGATACCTTCCTTTATTTTTTCAAGCCGGTCCCATGGATCCTCGTTCAGATATCTCATAATTGAATCCGGAACTGCTCCACCCCAGACCTCCATTGCGTAAAACTGTGCCCTTCTATACATTTCAAGAATTCTGTCAACCTGTTTTTGAGACATTCTTGTTGCAAATTGAGACTGTTGTCCGTCACGAAGAGTAAGATCTCTGACCAGGAGTTTTTTCATTTTCAACCTCTATATCCTTAATTTTCGAACTATCAAGAGCTATCACACCGGGGCATTTTATCAATAACAGTCATTAATTCAATAATATTTACGAAAATAGTATTAATTTATTTAGATATGCAAAAAATTGACTGTTTGATCTGGTTCGTTATCATTCCATCGGAAAAAGAGTGTTTTGATGTTTGTTTATTTCAGGTGTAAAAATGAAAGTCCTAATAGCCGCTTCAGAGCTGCAACCGTTTGCTTCATCCGGAGCTCTTGCTGAAACATTGAGCTGTCTGATATCCAGCATTTCAGGTCATGTCGATATTGAATATGTGATGCCTCTTTACAGTATGATCGATGAAAGCATATACGATATCAAACCGACAGGGAAGGGATTCCAGGTGCCTGTTGCAGATAAGATCGAAAATGCAGTAGTCTGGGTTGGAAGACATCCTGAATCGGGTGTCAAAGTATGGTTCATTGAAAACAGGTATTTTCAAAGGGATGGATTATACGGAAACATTACCGGAGATTATCCTGACAATTCTGAAAGGTTCGTTTTCTTTTCAAGGGCGGTACTTGAGCTTGCCAATGTAATATCCCGACCTGATATAATACACTGCAATGACTGGCAGACGGCCCTGATCCCTCTTTATATGAAGGAAGTGTATCAGAAGAACGGCCAGATGAAAGATGTGAAAACAGTGTTTTTTATTCACGATGTCAGGTTTCAGGGAAGGTTCTGGCTTTACGATCTCTATATTCTAAATCTCGGGTGGGAGGTTTTTTCACCTGAAAAGCTTGAGTTCTATAACGATATCAATTTTCTGAAAGGCGGCATAGTTTACAGCGATGCGCTTTTTGCAGTCAACGCAGATTATCTTACCAGAATATGCAGTGATTCCGAAGGTTGCGGTCTTGACGGTATTTTAAGAAAGTACAGCACTAAGCTTTTTCCTGTTTGTGAAAGTTGCAAAACTTTTTCATGTGAGGATTGGAAAGGTGAAAGACTGGGTAAGAGAATGCTTGAACTGTATATGCAAGTGTACAGTTCCGGCGTGACGGCAGTTTAAATGCGATGAAAAACCTGTTATTAATCCTTTTTCTCCTTTCTTTTCAGTATGTTTTTCCAGTTTCTGATGACACGGACTTTGTTATGAAAATTGATGAAGGCATCATTAATATTACAGGGAAGATCGTTTTGATAACTGCAACGGGAACTCCGTCCATAAATATCTCAAACATTAACACGGCAAGGATAGATGCGGAAAAAATGGCAAGAAAAAATCTAAAGTTCCGTCTGGAAAAGGCATTCTCAAAAATTGTCCTTGAAAAGGGAGTGGATCTTGGTAAACATCTTGCATCAAAGAAGGAAACGGATTTTTTTACAGGCCTTATAAAAGATGATGATCCTGCAGAGATAGTTTCCACCAGGTATTTTTCTGATGGTTCGGTCGAAATAGAATACAGTGTTCCGGTCGGAAAATTTCTCGAACAGATAAAGTTGAAAACGATGCCGGATATATGCAGAGATGAAAAAATGCAGACTGTTTTTCCTGAAGAAATGGAAGGTGTGGCAGATTCACGCAAAGATGTACTTATAATTGAGATAAAAAGCGGTAAACTCGATCCTGCTCTATATCTGACACTTGAGAACGAGAAGGGTGAATTAATATACAGCTCCTGTCTTTCAGGAACGGTTCCTTCAATGATCGTCAGAAAAAACCCGTCACGCTTTCTTGAGATACTCAATTCAAAAGAGAGTTTTCTGACAGTTCCTGCATTGAAGGTAAAAAGCGGGTCAACGGTTGTCATAGGCAGCACTGATGCTGAAAAGATAGCAAATGAAATGAAAAGGAGCTCTTTAAAAGAAGGGAAAGTGATATTTCTCATCAAAGAAAAGGAGGGAAAATGATCTCTAAAGTTAAGATAAACAGGTTCATTTTCGACAAAAAAGGGTGGATCCCGATCCTTTTTGCCGCTGTATTTTTTTTCTGCGTGCTGTTCGCTCCGACAATTACAACAATTCTGATCGCATCTTTTTTTGCTGCATACGCCATAGACCCTCTTGTAATTTTCATGTCGCAGAAACTTAAACTTCCCCGTTCGTTTGCAAGCGGATTTGTCATCTTTTTCATAGTTCTCACAATTCTTCTTCTTCTGCTGATTGTGCTTCCGGGAATAGTCAGACAGCTTTACGGTGTATTTGCCAATTTTGATTCGATAGTGGCAGCTCTTTGGGACTGGATGAACAATTTCGCCTCAGGTTTCGGAATAGACCTTGATGAACACTTTAAAAAGGAAGATCTTGTCGGCAGGTTGACAGCTTTCTCTGAACCTGTTTTAAAATCTGCGACCAATACTGTAGGTGTCGTTTTCAGCAAAACCTTCAGTCTTCTTTCACTCCTTTTCAGTTTTATGATATTCATAGTCATTACTTTTTTCACAAGCAGTCGATATCCGAAGATAAGAGCATCAATATTTGAGCTTTTTCCACCTGCAAAACAGGAATACATAAAAGAGTGGCTCTGCAAATTTGACAGAGTCCTTTCCGGTTTCATAAGAGGTCAGCTCACAGTATGTTTTGTTCTCGGATGTCTTTATGCCGGGGCATTCACCGTTGCAGGTATTGAAAATGCCGGAAGTCTCGGAGCGATGATAGGAATGCTCTGCATTGTTCCTTATGTCGGACTTTTCGCAGGGATAACTGTGACGGTTCTGCTCGCTCTTGTTTCAGGAGGTGTTATCGCGCTGTTTAAAGTTGTAACCGTTTTCCTTATTATCCAGTCGTTTGACACAGTAATGATAACTCCGAACATTATGGGAAGAGGCGTCGGGATGAGTCCTGTTTTTGTCATAATCGCAATCTTTGCCGGTGCTGAGATCGGCGGATTCCTCGGTGTCCTTATAGCAGTTCCTGCTTTTGCGATATTGAAACTTCTTGGTGATGACATATTGAAAAGATACAAAACCTCCACATTCTATAACGAAAAAGACAACGAAGGTGAACCGGTCTGATCCATGAAATTCTTTATCCATAAAAAAGTTGAAGACATTATTGTTCACAACATGCAAATTCCTGAAATAATTGGAAATATTGTTGACGGGATAGAGGTCGTCATAACTGAGCCGTTTTTTTTCCGGAACGATTGTTCAGAGAAAATAAGAAAAATATCAGATTTCTGCATGAACATGGATGTTTCGGTACATCTGCCGTTCTATGATCTGAATCTTGGTTCAGTTGACAGAAATATTTCAGAATACAGTTTCAGATCAATGGTTCAGGGGATAGACATTGCTTCAGGTGTGGGTGCAGAAATAGCTGTCGCCCATCTTGGATATAATGTTCTTTCGTCAAAGAGTTCAACTGCAAAATGGTTTGAAAGGTTTGCGGTAATGAAAGGTGAGCTTGAAAAATATGCGGCAGACAAAGGGGTGACAGTCGTCTGGGAAAACACTTATGAAAAGGAGATGGCTGTTTTTGACGAAATGATCAAGGTCCATCCCGGCACAAAATTCTGTCTGGATATCGGTCACTGCAACTGTTTTGCCGGATTTTCTGCAATTGAATTCCTTGAACGGTATAAAGAGAGCGTTGTGCACATTCATCTTCACGATAATGACGGTATTGAGGATTCTCATCTTGCGCCTGGAAAAGGGAACATTGATTTTTTGCCCATAATGGAAAAGATCATGGCATATCCTGTCCGTAATGCTGTGTTTGAACTCGATTTTGACAAGTTCACAGATTCTGTTGATCACATATCAGAAATATTTTTAAAAAAGAGGAAATAATGAAGAAATTTATTTTTGCTGTTTCAGTTCTGTTCCTGGCAGTTTCCTGTGACAAAGGAGCTGACAATGTCTATGCACTTGAAGAGACAGGCGGTCAGTCGGTTGTTAAAGGTTCCGAAAACGGACTTATGTGGTATATTGATGATCCTGACAATGCAAACACCAAGCTCAACATGATGACATATGAAAAAGCTGTAAAAAACTGCAGTGATCTCGAATGGGCCGGTTTTACGGACTGGCGGCTGCCGACAATTGATGAATTGAGAACTCTGGTGACCGGATTTAAAGATGTCGAGACCGGAGGCAGATGCAAAGTTTCGTTAAAATGTCTTTCAATGGCGTGTCTTACTCAGGGCCAGAAAAGCAGTGCCGATTATCCGTGTTCAAATTATGAAGAGGAGGCGCTTCTTCAGGGACCCGGTCCGGAAGGGTGTTATTTTGATGATGTCTGGAGAACATACTGCGGAAAACACTGGTCTTCTTCAAAAGTTGCCGGTGTTGTGGATGAAATGGTGTTCATCCTTGATTTTTCAGATCCCGCAATATCTGCAGTTGTTTCAAATGTTTCAAACAATATGGGTTTCGCCCGCTGTGTAAGATAAAAAAAATCAGCCACTGCCGTTTATTGATGGAGAGAGGGTATGTATAAAAAACAGGTGTTTAAAAAAGAATACAAGATGAAGCAAAAGTTCTTCAACAAGCTGAAAACATTAAGATTTTTTCATTTTTTCTCTTGACAAACGGATTTTCCTCATTATATTAAGTTATACAAGGTGGCAATCGGCGCCCTGCTCCTGGACATTTGAATTTAAGGTTTGCATTTATGCTCTGACACTGCTTCTGTCAAGATTGGAACTGCAATGGATTTTCCCTTTCTCAAAAAGTTTTATCAGTCCGGGTCAAACCTCAGCCACCTTGTTCTTTAAAATTTCTTAGTTCCGATCTAAAAACATTCTTGTTCCGATCTAAATAAAGGGGGGGCGCTATCTTTTTTTGTGCGCAACCCTTCTTCGTCTTGACATTTAAACTTTCAAGAATTATTCTGCCCTGTTTTTTTAGTTTTTTTAATTATTAAGGTATACATGGTGAGACAATGAACAGAATCAAAGTGCATCCGGTTTTGAATGTTCCGAAAGAAAGACATGAAGTTTCTTTCATGTTTGACGGAACTCAGATGAAAGGGTTTGAAGATGAGATGGTTAGTTCAGCTCTGTTTGCCAACGGAGTGAAACAGTTCTCAATTCACAGGAAGGGTGATGCTCCTCAGGGGATTTTCTGTGCAAACGGGCAGTGCAGTCAATGTACTGTAATCATTGACGGAAGGCCTCTGAAATCTTGTATCACACCATTAAAGGAAGGGATGGATGTAAGAACGATGAAACACCTTCCAGATCTTCCTGCAGATGATTCTCCGATGGCGGGATACGAAAGAAAATGTGTGGTTTGCGATGTTCTTGTCATCGGTGGCGGTCCGAGCGGACTTACGAGCACGATCGAACTTGCAAAACTCGGTTTCAGGGTTGTTCTTGTTGACGATAAGGATAAACTCGGCGGCAAACTTCTTCTCCAGACCCACAAATTCTTCGGGAGTGAAGAGGATTGTTATGCAGGGACAAGAGGAATTGACATTGCCAACCTTCTTGAAGAGGAAGTGAGAAAATACAGCAATGTGAAAATATTCACTGAAACTTCAATTGTAGGGGTTTACAAAGATAAGAAAGCAGGCCTTTTTGTTGAGAACAGACACTATGTTCTTGTTGACTTCAAAGGGGTTCTCATTACTGCCGGAGCAAGGGAGAAGTCAATTGTTTTCCCAGGTAACGACCTTCCCGGAGTTTACGGAGCAGGAGCTTTTCAGACTCTTGTGAATCGTGATCTGGTCAAGGCGTCTGACAAAGTTCTCATCATCGGAAGCGGAAATGTAGGTCTCATCGGTGCATATCACGCTCTTCAGGCAGGCATCGAAGTGGCGGGAATTGTCGAAATAGCGCACGAAATAAGCGGATATAAAGTTCATGCCGACAAGATAAAAAGAATGGGCGTTCCTCTTTATCTCAACACCACAGTTCTCTGTGCTGAAGGGAAAGGAAAAGTTGAAAGGGTGACTATTGCTGAAGTTGACAGTGCGTGGAACCCTGTACTTGAGACGGCAAGAACCTTTGAAGTTGATACACTTCTTGTCGCGGCGGGACTGACCCCGACTGATGAATTTTTCGACATGGCTGAAAAATTTGAGTTCAATGTTATAAAAGCAGGAGATGCCGAAGAGATCGCTGAAGCAAGTTCGGCAATGTTCGGCGGCCGTATCGCAGGGCTTAAAATGGCGGCGCTCCTTGGGAGAAAAGATGTTGTTGTGGATGACACATGGTATAAGAAAGCCGAAGTTCTCAAATCGCGTCCCGGTATAGTTCATCCGCTGAATCCTGTTAAAATGGCAGAAAAGTTCCAACCGAATTTCAGCTGTCTTCAGGAGATCCCTTGCAATCCATGCACAACGGTATGCCCGAAAAATGCAATAAAACTGATGGATAAGTCAGGGACGATAATGGATATTCCTTATCTTGCCGGCGAATGCATCGGTTGCGGAATATGTGTCGCCGCATGTCCCGGACTGGCGATAACCCTTGTGAAAAAGGTTGATGAAAAAACGGCTGAAGTGATGCTTCCCCATGAATTCAACTGTGACTTTGTCGTGGGGGACATGATTCCTCTTACCGATATGGACGGCAGCTATCTTGAAGATGGAAAAATAACAAAGATAACATTCAACAAAAAATATAAGACAGCTCTTATCACGGTTGCTGTTTCATTAAACAATGCGGCAAAAGTTATGGGGATAAGGGTTCAGGATGAATCTGTGACTCGTCCGCTGAAAACTGCTGATTACGAATATATCCCTGAAAACGGCATTGTCTGTCGCTGTGAAAGGGTGACTCTGAAGGAAGTGGTTGATTTTATAAAGGAAAATAAGATCAGAGACATTAACCAGCTTAAGCAGATCAGGGTCGGAATGGGTGCATGCGGGTCTAAGACATGCAGTGTCCAGATGCCGAGAGTTTTCAAGGCGGCAGGGGTGAACTGGTCGGAAGTTACTGAAGGGACCAACAGACCGATGTGTGTCGAAACTCCGATGTATGCACTGATCAACGAGGATGGAGAGTAACATGAAAACATACGATTTTTTAATTATAGGTGCAGGCAGTATCGGAACTCCTCTTGCTTATCATCTTGCAAAAAAAGGCAAAAGTGTCTGCGTTCTTGAAAAACACGCTTCGACCGGAAGAGGACAGAACAGAGCGGCAATAGGGGGAATAAGGGCGACACACAGCGATCCTGCAAAGATAAAAATATGCACGATGTCACTTGAAGAGATCAGAAACATGCATTCAGATCACGGCATAGATATCGACTGGATAGAAGGGGGATACCTTTTCCCCGTTTATGACACCCAACGGGAAAGAAATCTCAAAGATCTTCTCAAGGTTCAGAAAAAGTTCGGGCTGAACATTGACTGGATAGATGCCGACGCATTGAAGGCACTTGTTCCGGGGATAACGGAAAGCGGGCTTCGGGGCGGAACATTTTCACCAAATGACGGCAGTGCGTCTCCGCTTAAAACTACAGGAGCATACTTCAAGCTTGCGACAAAGGCCGGAGCCGAATTCAGGTTTTATGAAAATGTCCTTTCGATGGAAGTGAAAGATAAAAAAGTTGTAAGTGTGAAGACAAACAAAGAGACATACAGTGCAGGTCTTATCATCAATGCGGCAGGGGGAGATGCAAAAGAGATCGGCAAAATGTACGGAGTGGACCTTCCGGTTTATCCTGATTCCCATGAAGCGGGAATAACTGAGCCGGTGAAACCGTTCTTTAAACCGATGGTCGTTGACATCAGACCTGATTCCCATTCACACAACTATTATTTTTATCAGAATATTGAAGGACAGGTTGTTTTCTGCATAACTCCTTATCCCAAAGCGGCAGGCAAAGATACTGATAATACTAGCGAATTTCTTCCGCTCATGATCAAAAGGATGCTTGAACTGTATCCCCGTTTGAGGAATCTGAGGGTGAGAAGGACATGGCGCGGACTTTATCCGATGACTCCGGACGGGTTCCCGATCGTCGGAATGGCACACGAAATAGAAAATGTCTTTCATGCAGTAGGAATGTGCGGACAGGGCTTTATGCTCGGACCGGGACTTGGCAGAATACTATCTGAGATCTTTATTGACAACTCAACCGAATACAACTTCATACTCGATCAGCTTACACTTTACCGCGATTTTTCCGGCGAGGAGATGCTTAAGTAACCATAAGTCTTTTAGCTTAGAGGAGGTTCAATGTCATCACCGAAAAGAGAACAGTGGGGGACAAAGCTCGGTGTAATTCTTGCAGTCGCAGGAAGTGCAGTCGGACTCGGCAATTTTTTGAGATTTCCGACACAGGCGGCTCTCGGAGGAGGAGGGGCTTTCATGATCCCTTATTTCGTTTCATTCCTTCTGCTCGGCATTCCGCTGATGTGGGTTGAATGGTCGCTCGGAAGGAAAGGGGGAGAATACGGTCACGGCACTGCTCCTGCGATACTTTACAAGATAACAGGAAGTAGATTCATTAAGTATTTTGCTTCAATAGGGATAATCATTCCTCTACTGATCCTTTTTTATTATGCGTTCATTGAATCGTGGTCTCTTGCCTATGCGTTCTTTTCGATAAGCGGCACCCTTGCAGATGTTGCAGGAAAAAATGAACTTGCTCAGTTTCTTCAAGGGTATCAGGGCGTTGTCTCAAACGGTTATTTTGATTCCGTCTGGGTGGCTTACGGATTTTTTGTGGTGACGATTATCATTAATTTCTATTTTATTTACAAAGGTGTGGCCTCAGGTATTGAAAAACTGTCAAAAATTGCAATGCCGCTTCTTGTAATAATTGCTGTTCTACTTGTCATCAGGATATTGACGCTCGGCACTCCAGATCCGTTGAAGCCCGATCAGTCTGTTGCAAATGCCCTCAATTTTGTATGGACACCCGATTTCACTGTTCTTCTCAATTCAAAAGTGTGGCTCAGTGCGGCGGGGCAGATATTTTTTACGCTGTCACTTGGAATGGGAGTGATAATGACCTATGCGAGCTATCTTAAGAAAAATGATGATATCGCTCTGTCAGGACTTACTGCTTCAGCAACAAATGAATTCTGCGAAGTAATTCTCGGAGGGTCGCTCATAATTCCAGCCGCATTCATATTCTTCGGTTCTGCCGAAACTGTCCGGATAGCAACTACCGGTGTTTTTAACATTGGCTTTGTAACAATGCCCAATATTTTTGCAAACATGCCGGGTGGGCCATTTTTTGCATTTTTATGGTTCATGCTTCTTTTTATTGCAGGAATAACCTCATCGGTGTCAATGATCCAGCCGGCAGTTGCATTTCTTGAGGATGAATTCGGATTTTCAAGAAAAAAGACTGTTATGATAATGTTCATTTTCTCATTTCTTGCATGTCAGCCGGTAATATTCTTCATGAAATACGGTTTTCTTGATGAACTTGATTTCTGGGGAGGAACTGTTTTTCTGACGATATTCGCGACACTTGAAATTGTCGTTTTCGGCTGGATATACGGCATTGACAAAGGGTGGAAAGATCTGAACGAAGGTGCTGAAATAAAGATCCCTTCAATATTTAGATTCATAATAAAATATGTCTCTCCGCTTTTCCTTTTCATTCTGCTGGGTGTCTGGACATACCAGATGTTCATTCCCACGATAATGATGAAAGGAGTTCCGGATGAGAATAAGCCCTACATATGGGGAGCCCGCATCTTTATTCTTCTTATAATAGGAATAATGATGTACCTGATAAAGATCACAACCGGAAGAAAAGAGGAGGTGAAGCAATGAGTACAGGTGCAATAATTCTGATGGTTCTTGTATGGAGTGCGATCTTGTCCCTTTTGACTTTCTGTTTCTGTAAAGTTTTTTCAAAGAAAGCATGAACATGGATATATTTGAATCAATAAAGAATGACACTGGACTCCTTGAGTCTGTAAGATATGTATTTGAAAATACTGAAATAAACAACAATTCTCTTAAGAATCTGATAAAATATTTAAGAGAGATCTCGGCCCGCGAAAATAAGCAGTATTCAGAGATATTATCCATTATAAAAGCGGACGAGATATTAAAAAACCCTGAAATGACAGGAAAAACCAGAAGTGAAGAGATATTGAGAAAATTATATCACCTCAGATTTCCCCTCTGGAGCTCAAAACAGCAGGAGTTCAAGAGCATTGCAAACAGGTTCAGGGCGCTGACAGGCGGAGAGATAATATTCCCCGAATTTGCCGAAGGGAACAGCTTTAAGATCTCTTTTGAGATCAGGAAACAGGAAGATGTCGATAAAATATTTCAAACCATTTCGATCGGGAAAGATATCCTCTCAGAATCGTTAAAGAAAATAAAAGAATAAACAGCCGGGTCCTTCAAAAAATTTAAGTCCGCATATTTAAAAAAAACTTTTTTCTTGACATAACCCTTTTTTTATCGAATTGTTCCAAAGTAGGGGCAAAAATATTCGAATTTCGGGGAAAAACTCCTCGGAAAGCGAAAAAGATAAGCTCTTCAGGTGTTGTTGAATAACTGATGAATGGAGTGTTTTTATGAGTTACTTAAAGGAAGTTATTGCAAAAACGGAAGAGAAAAATCCCGCTCAGCCGGAATTCATTCAGGCAGTTGAAGAAGTTTTGCTCTCCCTTGAATCAACAGTTGCTAAACATCCTGAATTTGTTTCAGCCGCTATTTATGACCGTATTGTTGAGCCGGACAGGCAGTTGATGTTCAGAGTTCAATGGGTTGATGATTCGGGAAAAGTTCAGGTAAACAGAGGTTTCCGTATTCAGTTTAACAATGCCATAGGCCCGTACAAAGGCGGTCTTCGATTCCATCCTTCAGTAAACCTCGGCATTATTAAATTCCTCGGTTTCGAGCAGATATTCAAGAATTCGCTTACAACGCTTCCTATGGGTGGTGGAAAGGGTGGATCTGATTTTGACCCGAAAGGAAAGAGTGACGGTGAAGTTATGAGATTCTGCTATTCTTTCATGAGAGAGCTTTTCAGACATGTCGGTCCTGACACAGATGTTCCTGCCGGTGATATCGGTGTAGGCGGAAGAGAGATCGGTTATCTTTACGGGTACTACAAAAAGATCGTTAATGAGCACACAGGTGTTCTGACAGGAAAGGGCAGAGAGTATGGCGGAAGCTTGATCAGGCCTGAAGCGACCGGTTACGGTGCGGTTTATTTTGCGGCAGAGATGCTTGCAACAAGGAAAGAGACTTTTGAGAATAAGATAGTTGCAATTTCAGGTGCAGGAAATGTTGCACAGTATGCGGCTGAAAAAGTCCTTGATCTTGGCGGAAAACCGGTTTCTTTCTGTGATTCTACAGGAACGATTCTTGATCTGGGCGGTATCACAAGAGAGAAGCTTGCGTTTGTTATGGACCTCAAGAACAATCGCAGAGGAAGGATTAAAGAGTATGTTGATAAGTATAAAGGTGCTCAGTACTTTGAAGGAAAGAGTATATGGGATGTCATCCGTGACGAAGGGATCAAGGTTCATGTAGCGCTTCCTTCAGCAACCCAGAATGAAATTGATGAAAAACATGCGGCTGCTCTTATCAAGAACGGTTGCTACTGTGTTTCTGAAGGTGCTAACATGCCTTCAGTTCCGAAAGCTGTTGATCTTTATCTTGAGCACAAGATACTTTACGGACCGGGAAAAGCCGCAAATGCAGGCGGTGTTTCGGTTTCCGGACTTGAGATGAGCCAGAACAGTCTGAGGCTTTCATGGAGCAGAGATGAAGTCGACAACTATCTCAAGAGAATAATGAACGATATTCACACTTCTTCAAGAGCCGCCGCAAGTGCATACGGCTTTGACAAGGATAACTATGTTGCAGGTGCAAACATAGCAGGATTCCTCAAAGTTGCAAAAGCAATGCTCGCATACGGTGTCATTTAGTTAACAAGTTGCGCCACATACTTGTGAAAAGGCGGTCGCAATCATGCGGCCGCTTTTTTTTTGTTAAAATCAATGTGGTATCAAAATATTGGCTTAAGAAACATATGTAGATTCAAATATTATTCTTACCTTTAAGCCAAGTGCAGCGGCATATTTAAGAAGTGTTTCAAAATTTATGTTTTTAGAGTGGTTTTCTATTCTCGATATGGCCTCTTTTTGTGTGCCCATTTTTTCAGCCACCTGTGACTGGGTCATGTTGGCCTTCTTCCGTTCTTCTTTTAATATTACACCGAGTTTGAATTCCTCATATCCTTTAAGAAATTCAGACATTTTCTCTTCGGTATCATATTTTTTCTCAAGGTGTTTCTTAAATTTCATGACTAACCTCCATGTTTTGTCAAATACCTGCCTCGTAACTTTTCTGCCCTGGCAATCTCATTAGGTGGCGTTTTCTGACTTTTTTTCTGAAACCCATGGGTTACAACAATCAGATCTCCTTTGTGGAAAAACGATAGAAACCTGTAAGCATTGCTGCCCGACTGAACTCTTATCTCATATATCTGTCCACTTAATTTTTTAAGATATTCCGCAGGAACTATCGGAAGATCCTCCACCAGTTTAAACACATACTCAACTTTAAGTTGTGTTTTTTCATTCAGATTTTCAATGAACTCAAGTGCTTCACACTTTCCGTTGTCATTTTCCATCAACTCGATTTCCCGATACAAGCTCAACCTCCTAAAACGGCTGAACTTACAACAATGTTAACACCAATGTTAACCGATGTCAATCAAAAGTTAACTTTCTTGTCAACTTTTTACCCTGCTTGTTTTGTAAGTTCTGTTCCCGTTTTTGTAATTAAAAATTTCATCGCCCATTTTCCGACTCCAAAATTTTAGTCAACGATAGATAATGCAATAATCATATTAAATTTGCAAGAAATCGAATAAGAAATTATAAACAAGCAGAAAACAAGAGAATTTAGAAGTTAAATTAAGATGTTATGCCATATTTGATTGAAGTATTTATATAATTATGCTGACCTCGTATGGCGGTGTCTTTAGTTAACAAGTTGCGCCACATACTTGTGAAAAGGCGGTCGCGAGAGCGGCCGTTTTTTTTTGATTATTTCTTCTTTTCTTTTTTTTCTTTGCTGAGGTCGATGCCGTATTTTTCGATGAGTTTGTTGTAGAAATCATACTCTTCGCAGAACATTACCGGTTTGTCTGTTGTTTTTGCGTATGAGCAGAAATCACGGTTGACGCAGTTGTCACACAGTCCTTTGGTTTCTTTCTTTTTTTCAGTACTTTTTTCAGATTTTTTCTCTCTCATTTCTTCTCCGTGGCAGAGTCAGGTTTTTTCAGTTTATCTCTCAGAGTTTTTCTGTCAATTCCAAGCAGTTCAGCGGCTTTGGTCTTGTTTCCTTCAACTTTTTCAAGAACAGCTTTTATATGCTCAACTTCAACTTCGCTTAATGTTCTGTTTATCATTCTCTCTTTGGAAATATCAAATTTCATGTGAACCGGAAGGTCGGATATCTCAATTACATCGCTGTCTGTGTTTGACGCCACTTTGCGGATAACCTGTTCAAGTTCTCTGATGTTGCCTGGCCATGAATATTCAAGAAGACACTTCGCCGCTTTTTCATCAAGTTTCTGGACAGTGTTTTTCCCCGTTTCCTTTGCAACATCTGATAAAATTGCGTTACTTATGATGATAATATCTTTTCCTCTTTCTCTTAACGGAGGAAGAACTATGTTGGAAACATTCAGCTTGAAAAAGAGATCTTCTCTGAAAAGTCCTTTTTTTATAAGCTGTATGAGATCTCTTGAAGTTGAAGCCATTATTCTGGAATTTATCTTTATTACAGAGTTGTCACCGACATGTGTTATCTCACCAGCCAGTGCCTGCAGCAGTTTCACCTGAATTGAAAGGTTAGTGGCACTGATCTCATCAAAAAAAACTGTTCCTCTGCCTGCTGTTTCAAGAAATCCCGGTGTGGATTCACTTCTGCCGTCTTTTTCAGCCCTTTTACAGCCGTTTATTTCGCTATCCAGAATAGTTTCAGGCACAGCTTTGCAGTTGACATGAATAAAAGGATGTCCCGAAGAGGCACTTTCGTAGTGAATAATTCTCGCAACAAGTTCTTTGCCTGTCCCCGGTTCTCCCGTTATGAGCACAGGAAGATCGTTTGATGCAGCTTTTTTTATTGATTCCGCAACTCTTTTCATCGGTTCGGATTCACCGATTAATCCGTACTGTCTTGAAATGTTTTTTGAAGGGAGTTCGCTTTTCAAAGCCCTGATGCTGAGTTTTTCCATTGCCCTTGAGATCGCCTGCTCAAGCTCTTCATCAGTGAACGGTTTTGAAAGGTATTCTTCCGCACCCGCTTTTATCGCTTCAACCGCACCTTCAACAGACGCATAGCCGGTTATCATCATCACTTCGGTATTCTTATAGTTTTCCCTGACATGTCTAATGACATCGATGCCGCCTATGAACGGCATGTGATAATCTGTTATTACAAGGTCAAATCGTTCACTTTTCATTACTTCAATGGCTTCGGTCGCACTTTCACAGGAAAAAACCGAATATCCCATGTGTTCAAGCGACCGGTGAAGCATTTCAAGGGTGTCCGGAGAATCATCGATGATAAGGATGTTTTCTTTTTTAGATCTGAGCCGTCCCATATTATTTTCCTCCCGAGGTTTCATTTGTAACAGGGAATTTCACTGTAAATACTGACCCTTTTCCCGGTTTACTTTCCACACTGATAGATCCGCCATGGGACTGAACTATTCCAAGAACCACTGGAAGACCGAGACCTGTTCCTTCGTTTATCCCTTTTGTGGTATAGAACGGGATGAATATCTTTCCCTTCTGTTCTTCTGTCATTCCGATGCCTGTGTCCCTGACCGTCAAGGATATGTTATTGATAAGATTTTCGGTCTTTATTGTCAGAGTTCCTCCCTCCGGCATTGCCTGAATGGCATTTACAACGAGATTTACAAGAACCTGGTGAAACTGTGACGGGTCAATTTTTATCAGCGGCAGATCGGGCTGAAGTTCTTTTTTGAGAATGATGCTGCTCTTTTTTATCCTGTTCTCAAGGAGATAAAGACCGTCATCTATCCTTTCGTTTATATTGAAAAGAACCTTATCAGGAGGCATCTGTCTGGAAAAAAGCATAAGTTTGCGGATAATCTCTCTTGCGTGGAGAGCCGCTTTAATTATCTTGTCGACATCTTTTTCAACTGTGTCGTTTATTTCACCGTATTTTTTTATCAACTGGGCAAAACCGAGTATTCCTCCGAGCGGCTCGTTAAGTTCATGGGCGACACCTGCAGTAAGCTGTCCCACTGTTACAAGACGGTCTGCGTGAAGAAGCTGCTGCTGAAGCTTTTCCTTTTCATCCTCAAAATGTTTCCTTTCGGCTATAAGCCCCAGTTCTCTTGCGATCGTTTTAAGCATCGGTCGCTCTTCCTTGAGAAAAGGACCTTTGTCAAGACTGCTTTTTTCTTTTGTGTATCCCACCTCGACAAACCCGTTCTTCTCTCCGTTGACAAATATCTCTTCAACAAGGGTGTGTTTCGATGACGCAAAGTTTCTGCTTTTGAATGTCCTGTTCATATATACTATCCTGCAGCATGCAAACTCAGGAACCAGAAAACCGGGAGGAATTATTTCAACAGCACCTTCCATAATATCATCGATAGAGTTGTTCTTTTCAGCACCCAGACGGGTTATCTGAAATATGGTCGTAAGCTCCTTGATCCTTTCACCGAGATGAAATTTTGCCTGCCGGTGCGATCTTGCAAAACCGAGAATGTCAAAAATATACTGATAGAGCCCTATCTCTTCGACAGTCAGATCTTTTTTCTGCGCCCATTTAAGCGACAGTATCCCGATGGTCTCTGATCCGATCCTGATCGGAAGGATGAGGATTGATTTGAAGTCGGTGACGACTCTGACATTAAATTTATTTCTTATTGTTCCGTAACCGGCTGAAAGTTCGAACTGAGACGATGTGTCAGGGATGAAAAGCCCCCCTGAATCAGTCATTAGCACAGATGATTTCAGATATTTGAAATAAACGGCTCTTTCAAGGTGTTCGATAACGGTCTCACCGGTGTTTCTTGTAATGAATTCAGGAATATCCTTGAAATTGGGGGCCGGAGTGACAACCCATTCTCCGTCCGAATCAGAGGAGAATCTGTAATAGTTCTTTATATCACTGACAATGAAGTTAAGCTGCCGTGCTTTTGAAAAATCGAGGATAATCTTCGAGATCTCCTGAAGATATTCGCTTATGAGCGTTCCTTTGTCGGCAAGACTGAGAAGCTGGAATGAGATCTTGTGAAATTCATTAAATAAATTCAAGCAGTTCGTTTTGTTTTTCATTGTCTTCCCAAAAGAAGTCCATCAAGGCCGGTTTTATCACAAATAATGATCAAAATCAATCTCCGTTTCAAGATCCAGGTTTTCTAATGATATTAAGACCGCTTCTCCCGTCCATAAGAACCTCAAGCGGTCTTTTGAATCGCAGATGTGTGACATATTTGAGCTTTTTAAAAGGTTTTTGAGATTTAAGCCAGTCCCATGCGATAAATGACTTTTCCGACTGATAATTGACAGTAAAGTACCCGATGTTCATGGATGTTATGTTGTGAAAGAAATGACTGCCGAGAGAAGCATCTATCTGAAAATCCTTAAAACCCGCCTCAACTATTATTCTTGACTGGGAGATCTCTGCAAAATTAACAGGTATTCCTATTGAAGTGTCGCGTGATCCCCACCGGCCAAGACCGATAAGAATATACCGCCTGTTCTCTTTTTTCAGGGAGGAATTGATCTTTGATATTTCCTTTGCGATGGCAACCGTTGACATTTTTTCAAAATTCTCAGGATCAACGAAAACTATGTCGCAGATGTCATCGATCTTTCCATTCCCCATCCCTTTGTCTGTGAAAAGGACAAGGTCATTTCCGTTTATTTCGTTTATATCGATTTCAACATTGTCTGTAAGATGAATCATCGGTTTCAGCTGTAAAACATAGAATGTCCCCTTGTCTTTTTCTTCGTCGATATCAAATGCAAGCTCTATCTCTACCGGAGTTCCCATCGATCTGTGTCCGACTTCAAGAAATGCGTTGATGGCTTCATTAAAGGGGAGTGCGTTGTATTTCAGTATATTTGCAAAGTTCACAATATCAGTCCCTTTTTCAGATACTCCCGGATATATTCGGTCATCATTGTGGTCATAGTAGCTTAAGAGGTTTTTCATCGAACCGTGTTTCTTCGCTTCATCGACAGGGAGCTGTGCGTAGCAGAAGTTTTCCCCGCTGAATATATCGGGTTCTTCATTTTTAAGATCGATCGCATATAGATAGTGCTGAGAATTATTTATCTGATAACGGTTACTGACCAGATCCATTTTCGGATACTTCGGGCAGAACCTGAAAGAAGTGTCTCCGTTCACTACATAGGCGCCGAGTCCAGCAGCTATGACAGTGATGCCGTCTTCGGGCAGAAGATAAGAAACCGGATAGTGATTTCTTGACTGTGCAACTCCGCTTATGTGGGGATAAAAATAACTGCCGAATTTTCTGCCGACTACCTTCTGGATCATAACGGCCATTTTCTCTTCTTCAATTTCATAGTTGAGCGCACTGAAATATGATCTCGCTTTAGGCGAATAAATTGAAGCATATATCAGCTTTACAGCAGTTGTGAGCTGATCGAACCGCTTTTTTATATCTTTTGCCGAATTAGGGAGAAAATATGTTTCATATATCCCTGCAAACGGCTGCATCAGCATATCTTCAAAAAGGCCCGAACTTCTGACAGCAATAGGTCCGTCAACTGTCCTGATGAACTTCATGAGCTTTTTCTCAATTCCTGCCGGCAGTCTGGACGATGTAAACCGTTCCCTGATCTTTTTATAATCTTTTTCAGAAAGAACGAACTCCTCCAGCCCGTTTGTTTCCATGAATTCATCAAAGGCATCTGTTCCGATTATACCGGTAAGCGGTATTTTTATATCAATGTTCTCAATTCCGAAGTTGACTCTTTCGATAAGATTGTTAATAAACGCAACGCCTCTTCCTTTTCCGCCTAAAGACCCGCCTGCAAGACGGAAGATACAGCTGCATCCCGGAGAGTGGTCTTCTTCAAGATTAATGACCATTCCCCTTGTTTTGAGCTGTTTAATAAGGTCAAATATCTCAATGAGAAAGGGTCGAAGCATGGATATTTCACCGAAATTGGACATATTCAGAGCTCTCAATATCGTTGAAAACTGCACTTCACCTCTTGCCATAAGCCATGTGGAAAAATGATTGTTTTCAGCGTGATAGAGGATGCTTTCAATGGGAACAGTCCTGATAAGTTTCTCAAACTCCTCCATGTTCCCGGCTTCACCGATAACTTTTTTTCCGTTACTGTCCTTGAATACGAATTTGCCGAAACCGAGATTGGTTAGAATGAAATGTCGAAGGTCTGTTGAAAGACTTTCAGACTTTTTATCCATGAAAAAGGCGTTGAATTTCAATGCCTGATCTCTGTTGTCGATATCTCCGCTCTGCAGGAGAAGGGGGATGGAGTCATTCCTTTTTCTGACATATTTGAGAAAATGGACACCTGCACGACCGTCACCTTTCCCTTTTTTTAAAAAGTGGACATCACTTATGACACAAAGAAGGTATTCCCGATATTTTTCAAAAAGTTCGACCGCTTCCTCATAACTTCTTGTAATGAGAACTTTCGGGCGAGCTCTCATTCTTAACAGCTTTCTGGAATCGCTTTGTTCAGCTTCAATGAGCTGGCTTGTCTGACGCATTATTTCACTGTAAAGAACAGGCAGATATCTGCTGTAATATCTTATGCTGTCTTCGACAAGAAGAACTATTCTGACCATTCCCAGCGTTGAATCATTATCTGCATTGGCACGGTCTTCAACGAGTTTTATCATTGCAAGAAAAATGGCGGGATCACCGTTCCAGACAAATGCCTGATCGGCATAGTCAAACGGGTCGTTCTTTTCACAGAAAGCGGCATAAACGGTATTGTTGTTGAATAGAAGGGTAGCGGGAATGCCCAGATCAAGCTCTTTAATGTTCAGGGAAAGCTGTTTTAATTCCTGAAAATCGATGCCGACCATAATAATGATCATATCGAATTTTCCGGCAGAAAGTTTTTTCAATGCATCTTTATGTGTGTATGTAGTTGTGATACGGGGAGCGGAACTTAAATTGAGCTGATGATATTCACCGTAGACCACATCACCGAGATCACCTTCCTGTTCCATGATGAAAGAGTCATATAGAGTTGCGACAAGGAGGATCTCCTGAACCTTAAACGGCATAAGATCGTGGAACACATCCCTTTTTTCCCTGTACTGATCTATCTTGTCTAAAAGCTGTCTGAAATACATTCTTTTTCCCGCTGATTTATTTCCAATGTTCTTTAGTTATTATCGAAACTGATCTCTTTCCGTCCATTATGACGGTGAGAGGTGTTTCAAACCGTATGTGTCTTAAGAATTCTGTTTCGTTGTGGGGTTCCATCGATTTGAGGTGTTCAAAATCAATGTATGAATCACTGCTTTTTGCCGGAACAGTGAAATATCCGATGTTCATTGAGGTAATGTTATGAAAGAAATGACTTCCCAAAGAAGCATCAACATTGAAATCCTTCAATCCGGCTTCAACAATGACTTTCGCCTGGCTTATCGCCGCCCAGTCAACAGGAATGCCCAGGAACGGATCGCTTGAACCCCATCTGCCAGGCCCCATGAGAATATACTGCAGTCCGTTCTTTTTCATTTCATTGTTTATATCGGCGACTTCTTTCTGAATGAGACGGGTTTTCATTTTGTCAAACTTTTCAGGAATGACATACACAAGGTCCTTTATCCCTTCGATCACTCCGTTTCCCATTCCCCTTGTTGTGTATAGAAGGATATCTTTTTTATCGACGGCGTCAGTTGACACTTCAATGTTCTCCATAGTTCTGATAAGCGGTTTTACCTGAAGTATGTAGAGAGAGCATTTTCCTGATTCGTCTTTATTGAGGTCAACGGAAAACTCTATTTCAACCGGAGTTCCCAGTGCACTTTTCATGACATCAAGTATTGTTGTTACGGCATTTGCAAGAGGGACAATGTCATAGTGAAGAATATAGCGGAAGTCGATTATCCTGGGACCGGGAGCATGAAGTCCGGGTTTTATGGAGTTTGAATCGTTGTCATAAACGGAAGCACATAAATTTAAAGATCCGTGTTTTTCGGCAATGTCTATCCCGATTTTTTCAAGAGTGGCTTCATCACCGTTCTCAAGATGCAGCTGGTTGTTCTTAATGTTCAATCCGTATATGTATCTCTGTGAGTTCTGAAGGAGATCTTTTGCTGTCATGACATTCATTTTGGGAAATTTCGGACAGAATCTGAATGACTGGCTTCCGTCAACGATGCTTTTGCCAAGCCCTGCTGCAAGAAGTCCGAGCCCGTCCTCTGGTTTCATGTGGGAGAACGGGTAATAGTTGTATGACTGGGCGACACCGCTGATATGAGGATAAAAATGATCGCCGTATGAGTTTCCGACAAGTTCCTGGATTATTACAGCCATTTTCTCTTCTTCCAGCGAGTGGTTGACAGAATCAAAATAACTTTTTGCCAGAGGGGTGAAAACAGAGGCATAGACCATTTTGACCGCATCAAGCAGTTGTGCAAGCCGCACATTGATGTCAGGGTGATTGTTTGGAAGAAAATATGTTTCATAAATCCCTGCGAAAGGTTGTGACAGACTGTCTTCAAAAAGACCTGAACTTCTTACTGCAAGCGGGGATTTGATATAAAGAAGCATCTTTTTCAGCCGTTGTGAAAGCATGGATGAAAGCTCTGCCTCAAGAAATTTCAGACGGATCTCTCTGTGATCTTCATCTGAGTTAAGAAGATCACTGAATTCAAACTGGTCCATGAAATTTTCAAATTCATCAGTTCCGATGATCACAGTTCTGGGAATGGTTACATTTATTCCCTTTATCATTTCATGGAACTGCGGTTTCTGAAGAAGTGACTCGGTAAATGCTATGCCTCGTCCCTTTCCTCCGACAGAACCGTTGGAAACCCTCATGATATATCCCGATTCCCTGAAAATTGATTCGGAGAAATTGGAAATGGAATCCTTTTTCTTCTCCAGCCATCTGTCAAGCAGAATATTTTTAATAAATGCCTTTATTTCTGAAGGATCTTTGAAATCTGATGAAGCGGCGCTTTTAAGTTTCAACGCACTTTTTATTTCACCTTTTGCCATGAACCATGTGGAAAAATGATCCCTGTCGCTGTGGAAAAGTATGGATTCATCAGGAATTGAATCTATCATCATTTCAAATTCCTTAAGATACCTCGCCTCGGCAACGATCTCACCGGAAGCTGTGCGGAAAATGAAATTGCCGAACCCCAGGTTCAATTTGAAGAAATCTGCGAGCTCTCTGTAAATGTTCTTACTGTTCTTATCGATGTAGCTGATCTGATTTTTCTTGGCAAAAAGAGAATTTTCATACTCTGCAGACTGCATGAGAACCGGGATTGACCCGCGGCTCTTTACAAGCATTGCC
>JAGOEX010000011.1 GCA_017997475.1 bacterium | reverse complement strand
CGACAAGCGGATGTTCAGCCGGCGTGATAATCAATGCGGCAAAATGTATTCCTGCAGGTCAGCAGTGTGTTGCAGGTGTTAGTGAGTGTTGTTCAGGAATGCCTTGTATTCAGGGATACTGCTACTAAGATCTTAATAATATCACAAAATCATTCAAATTAATGCCGGTATAACCACTTTTCAGGGTCATATTATATTTATTAAGAAAAGCTGCTGAGTCATAGTTCGCAAGTGAATTTTCAATTTCAGTGATATTAAACGAATTTCCGGATACATTTTCAATGACGGCTCCTGCAAAACCAGAGTTACCATCGATTCCGTCAGAGCTGAGGGCATATAGCTTCATGCTTTTTTCAATGAGGGGAAGAAGTTTTAAAGCGAGATGGGACATTCTTCCTCCGCTGCCAGGAGAGGGGTGATCAATTTTAAGAGTTGGCTCTCCGCTGATAACAAGATTGCCTGTTTTTTTATTTATGAACTCTTTAATGATGTCCGCCAATTCATTAACTGTTCCTGTAAAGTTTTTTATAGAATTAACATTTTCAAAAAATGAGCTGATTTGATCGTGGAGGGTGTTGGAATCAGCACACTTGAATAAAGCTGTGTTTTTCAGATCTTCTCTGAAAAAAGGCATGCTTCCGACGAGTTTCTCGCCATTTTTGAAAGGGATATCGCTCATAACGAAAATCTGCCAGATAATTTTGGGAAAAAGTGCCGCGAATTTACCGTTCTTTATAAGTGAGTTTTCGCTTCTTATCCGGTTCATTTCAAGTATGTTCAGTCCGCTTTTCAAAAGAAGCTCGTTTGTTCTTACTGTTTTTTCAGGATCAGCACTTTTCTCAATTAAGGCAGAACTGCCGCCGCTTAAAAGCACTGTGATTTTCTCCGGGCGATTTTCTTTAATAAATTCAAATAATTTGCCGCATGCATAAAAACTTTGCTCAGTTATATTCGGATGCGATGAAAAAATGATATCCGGTAATAGTTCCACATCGGCTTCTGTGGCTGAAGGAACTATTATCAATCGATGTAGATTTCTGACCTCAGGATGTTGCCCAATCAAGGAATTATACATAAAACAGCCGCTTTTACCGACACTTACAATTACTTCCCGGTTTGATGATGTTGAATATTGTGAAAAATCCAAAGAGACCGATCTAATTGTTTTTAAGTAATCAAACATCATGTTTCGTTCAAAGGATCAACATCAAAGGTCACTGAAACACCTTTAAAGTCGGGAAGACCGACAATTATCTTATTTAATTTTTTCAAATCGGCGGTATTTTTCGGTGCTATTAAAGTTATGTTCTTTTTGAAGCGGTTTTTTATTCTTGAAAGAGGAGGTTCCGATACAGGAAAAAGAATAAAATGACCGTTTCCGGTTTCTTCAAGAGATCTATTGATGTAAAAGTGAAGCGATTCTGCTGTATCATTTACTTTTTTCTCATTTTTCCCGGAAATATGTATGATCATCATTTTTGTGTATGGTGGAAGAGAAAGCTTTTTTCTCCAACGCAGTTCTTCGTTTATGAATCCTTCATAATCATTGTTCTTCAAATATTTCCAAAGATAGTGATCAGGATAAACCGCTTCTGCATAAACAATTCCTGCCGTATCAAATCTGCCTGCTCTTCCTGCGACTTGCGCTATCAGTTGAAAACATTTTTCAGCAGCCCTTGAATCCTGAAAACTCAGAATATAGTCAGCATACTTTATGATTACATTTTTAAGTTTCGGGAAGTTATGCCCTTTTGATATCATTACTGTTCCGACAATAATATTTCCTTTGTTTTTTGAAATAGTTTCCACCGCTTTGTCAAAAAGAGACAGTGTTGTTAGATTATCCCTGTCAAAGGATACTATTTCCGCTCCCGGAAAATATTCAGAAACTGCTTCAACCAGCTTTTCTATGCCCATGCCTTCAAATTTTAAGGTCGATCCGCATTCAGGACAATTGAACTCATTTCTGCTGAAGTTGCAGTGGTGGCACAGGAGAGATTTCTTTTTCTTATGATATATGAGAGCGGTGTTGCATCCGGGACATTTTACTGTTTTTCTGCACTCGGAACACAGTGCGAGTGTTGCAAACCCTCTTCTGTTGAGAAAAAACAAAGATTGATCACCTGAAAGAATTGATTCTCTGACTTTCGAAATTATGTCTCCAGGCAGATAAAGATCCCCGATATAAGGGAACATCTTAATTTCAGGCAGAGGTTTGTTGTTAGCCCTTTCTTTAATTATTTCAATGTGATATTTCCCGGTTAATGAGTTGTACCATGAATCTGAAGAAGGTGTTGCGCTTCCCATTACTACGGGAATTTTGAGTTTCGCCCCCTTCATTACTGCAAAATCTCTTGCATTGTAGTAGGGGGGCTCAAGATTCTTATAGCTTGAGTCATGTTCTTCATCAATTACAATAAGACCGATATCAAAAAAAGGATAGAGAACTGAAGATCTGGTTCCGACAATGATCTTCGCTTCACCTGACATTGCACAATATATTGAGGAAAACCGTTTCTTTTTTGACATGAAGCTGTGTATGATAACTCCGGGAGAACCAATCCTGTTTAAAAGGTGTTCTAATGCTTTAGACGTGAGCCCGATCTCAGGAACAAGATATAGGACCTGTTTGCCTTTCTTTATTGTATCTTTGCATAGTTCTGCAAAAATCTCACTTTTTCCGCTTCCTGTGATGCCAAAAACCAGAGTCGGCCTGTAGTCTCTGTCTCCCCACTTCTTAAGGATCGAATCTACAACCCTTTTTTGATGAATGTTAAGCTCTCTTTTTTCTTGAGAAAAGCATGTGCAAAGGGATGAGAAGTGTTTCTGAATATCCGATGAGCCGTATAGAGTGTTGCCCGGTCCGATCAATGGCGAGAATATCTGCTTGATAATTTTAGGAAAAGGATAGAGATAGTATTCCGCTATCCATTTTAGAAGAGATGTTTCAATTCTGTCTGCAAAAACGGGGGAGGAAAGGATTTTTCCAAGAACAGGTTTCAGCGGTTTTCCATCCATTTCGGGTGGAGGTGAATCAGAGATCCCTGATACAATTCCCCATATATTTGTTTTTCTCAATTCAATTTCTACACAGTCTCCTGTTTTAATATCAAGATTTTTAGGAATAGTATAACTGAGTTGTGACAGTTCAGGTCTGGGTATTAGAACTGATGCAAATTTTTCAGTCATATTCTGCACACAGGATCATTGCCGGTGTTCTTTTCGATAGAACATCCATGTTTTTATAAGATTTCCGTTGCTGTAAAATTCGATCCTGCCTGGAAATGCAGCGGGGAGAACACTTTTATGATATTCTGAAAAGACAATTGTTTCTTCATTTACTGTCAGACCTGATGGAAGATACGATCCTTTGAAAACTGCAAGTTCGTTTGAATTTGAGAATCTTTTTTCTTTACCGATACTGATAACGGGATCACCCCCGTCATCAATGGCACTTACAATGCAATTCTCAGTTTTGATCCCTTTTGCTTTCAAAAGTCCGGCAATAGTCTCAGATGCTTTTTTCATAGTATCGGGAGAAGTGTGTTCTCCGGGAAAGAAGAAAATCTTAAGGAAAAGGTCAAAATCGGTGCTCTTTTCTCCTTTTTCCCTGTCCCCCGAATGTTTTATGAGCGTTCCAGTCTTTTTTTCGTATTCCAGAATAACAGGGGTTCCTTTATCATCAGCACCTTCAACAACGATGACAGGGTCAGGAATGTATACAGCATCAACCATTTTAGTCAGCACATCAGGCGTGAGGAACGAAAAGAGTAAAAGTGTTACAATTATCAGAGATTTCAATTTATACTCCGTTAAAATGAAAGGATTTTCTTAATGCACTTGTCAAAGCTATCTTCTTTTGAGAGTTTTATCTCTTTCTTCTTTTTCTTCTTCTTCCTGTTTGCATTCTATGCACAAAGACGCTACAGGTCTGAGTTTTAATCTTTCAAATCCGATGTCGCAGCCGCATGATTCACACGTTCCGTACTCGCCTTCTTCAATCTTTTCAAGTGTCTGACGGATCTTGTTTATCAGCTTTCTGTCTCTGTCGCGCAGACGGAGGAGTCTGTTTCTGTGTTCAAGATAGTTCGCCTGATCGGCTTCGTCACCGTGAAAGGTTTCCGCATCACCCTCATTTTCCATTTCATTTACTTTTTCACGGTTTCTTTCTTCAATCTCGGCAAGCTCTTCATTAAGGAGTTTCTTAATTTTATCGAGCTGTTTTTTAGTAAGCATATCGTTCTCCTTCTTTAAGGTTATTTTTCTTTGAGCAGAATATTTATGTTTATTATATCTGATCCGATCAAACCTTTATCAACTGTAACTTCCTGTGTGTTCACATCGTTTTCAAACAGAGTGTTCTCAGAACTGTCAAGTCCGCGGAAAAGAAGCTCGTATTTTCCAGCAGAAACATCATAAAAGTAAAAAGGGCTGAAGCTGTTATCACAGGTTGTCTCTTCAGAAAGTGTGTCGCTGTTTGAAACGAGAGAGGCAATTATACTGGCAACTCCGGCATCTTCACAGCTTGCAATACTTTTGCTGTCAAATTCCCATATTATTTTTATATCAGACACCATAACTTCTTTATATTCATTTATATCAATTTTCTGATCCTGTCCTGAAACAACTTTAAATTTATCAGAAACTGAATAAATGATTCTCGGTGTTTTTGATTCTTCGGTTCTGAAACCTTTTGCCGATGCAGTGTAAAAAACAGCAGGGATGTTTACTATCTCAAGCATTTCTGCGCTGCAGAGGATTTCAAAATCTTCGATTTTTTCTTCCTTGCCCCATATTACGGAAGAAACATAACCGTCATCATTTTCGAGCGTAAACTTCAAGTTATGGATGCCGAAATTCTCACAGTCAGATCCGTTCCATTTAAAAGTAATACCGCCCTGATATTCTTCCATTTCAATTTTAATTTCAGTATCCCCGTTTGAAAGGTCGACAGTGCCTGATCCATAACTTTTATTAAGTTCGTCTGTGCCTTTCAATGCAACAGTAAAGTAATAGATGTCTTTTTCAACATACAGGACAAGTGCATCTGTTTCCGGCGTACAGGGGAAGTCTTGTGAGTCAGTCTTTTTCTGTTCAGAGTTATACAGCGTTACAGTAAAATGATCGGCCAGATAGCTTTTACATGTTGTTCCTTCAGGGAACGAAAGAGTTATTGTCAATTCAACATTTTCCGGTTTTGTCTCACCGCACCCTGATAAGCAGAAAATGATTAACGCTGCCATAAAAAAATATTTCATTGCTACCTCCAAAATTGCATACAGGCACATTATATTCCAAAGGAAGGTGTTTTCAAGAAATCACTTGCAGTAATTGGACAAAAAAGCTACAATTCCCGAAGTTTGATTGTTTTGGAAGTCCGGGAGGCCGCCATGAACAGGAAGATACTTGTAATTGATGATGAAGAGTCTCTGCTTGACTCCATGAAGTTGATACTTTCGAGATCGGGATATACAGTTCTAACAGCTTCAAATGCCAGAGAAGCACTTAAAATAATTAAGGAACTTGAAAAAGAAGTGTCTCTTATAATTACTGATCTGGCTTTGCCTGACGGCTTTGACGGAATAGACATCCTTGATGCGGTCAAAGATCTTGAGACAGTGATTCCGGTAATAATGATAACGGCTTACGGAAATGTTGAAACTGCGGTTAAGGCAATGCAGAAAGGGGCGTATAATTTTCTCACCAAACCGGTAAATTTCAAAGTTCTTCTGCAACAGGCGGGAAAAGCAATAGAAACATCTGTTATCATAAAGGAAAACAAGCGGCTTAAAGAAGAGATCCGGTCTATCAACACCGACAGATATAAAATTGTCTATGTAAGCGATTCAATGGAAAAGCTTCTCAAAAATGCATCGGAGGTAGCAAAGACAGAAGAAACTGTTCTCATAACAGGGGAAAGCGGAACAGGAAAAGAGCTTCTGGCCAAACATGTTTTGAAAGAAAGTTCAAGGGCCGGCAGACCTTATGTGGCTTTCAATGCCGCGGCTGTCAGTGAATCTCTAATGGAATCAGAGCTTTTTGGATATAAGAAAGGTGCTTTCACAGGTGCTGAAAGGAACAGTCCCGGCTATGTCGGTGCTGCTGAAGGAGGAACGCTTTTCATAGATGAGATCGGCGAGATGCCCGTTTCGTTACAGAAAAAACTTTTAAGATTTCTTCAGTCAAAGGAATATCTTCCTGTAGGCAGTGCGGTTCCGGTATTTTCAGATGTCCGGATTATTGCCGCAACTAATAAAGATCTTAAAAAAGAAGTGGAAAAAGGAAAGTTCAGAGAAGATCTTTACTACCGTCTTTCTGTTTTTCCTCTTACCATTCCGCCTCTCAGAGAAAGGAAGGAGGATATACCTGAGTTGATAAAGCATTTTATTGATAAATTATGCAGGCAGTATAAAAAACAGCCCCATTATCCTGATAACGAAACTGTCAGAGAACTTTTAAAACAGGAATGGAGGGGAAATGTCAGAGAACTTGAGAATTTCATAGCGAGATATGTTCTTACTTCAGGCGGAATGGTTCAGGGAAATAGTGAATCAGAGATCGGACATCCGGACAAGAAGGCACAGCATGTTCCTCCGGTCTTAAGTTTCAGAATTGGTGAAAAATCGATGAAGGAGATCGAAAAGGAAGTGATATCGGCCGCTCTTAAGTATACTGACGGTAACAAAATAAAAGCAGCGGAACTTCTTGATGTTTCACAGAGAACTATCTATAGAAAAATGACTGAGGAAGATCTTTAAAAATCAGTTCTTTTCCCAAAGGAAATCATAATTTACAAAAAGATTCAAAGCGATGATGTTATGATTGAAAATATCTTTGATGTAGGTGTATTCGTCTAAATTATTTTTATCGTTGTAATCTCTGTCGTATTTATTTATCTCTTCCCTTACGAAAGTATAGGTAAGTGCAAGTGAACCGTAATCACAGAAATTGTAAACAATATCAAGATCGAAAGCCAATGAAGAGTTGTTGCTGTCCTCAAGAAATTTATAGAGGTAAGGTGCTTTGTTGTAACTGATGCGGGCCATTATGTCAAACATGTAGAGTTTTGTATATGGAGCGGCAAAAATACCCCATGTCGTATAATTGCTTGTTCCCCAGAAATTAGTGCTTCCGTCTCTGAGAAATCTAAGGTGGTCGCCATTGCCGTCATCATTAAGTTTCTGATTTGCATCAATGTGTGAATTTCCGTTCTCATCAATTCTCTGCGGGTTAAAAATCGATCTGCTTGAAAATGCGAACTGGGTCATGAGTCCGATCGAAATGTTGTCGTTAAGCTTATATCCGAGATCTGCGCCTATTGAAAGAAGGATGTTCTTCTTGTTCAATGCGTAATCGTTCGATGTTGCTGTTTTTTCGATCCTGTCAGCTTCGATCTCTTCTTCTTCATTTAAATAAGTGCCGTTGGTAGTGTCAAAAATACCGTCTTTCACAGTTTCATCATAGTCATGGTAAACGCTTCCCCAGATGAATGAGAATGCTACTGTCGTATAAAATTTGCTGTCAAACTTGAATCTAAGATCGAATCCGATAGCGGGATCCTGAAATTTGTCCTGTCCGTCAAGCATAGTTTCGTTTGAACCGTTGAAAAGGAAGAATTTGAAGCCGAGGTTCATTTCATTTGAAAGGAGAAAGTCCGCACCGAGAGTTAATCCGAGATCGTTGAAACCCTCTCCCAGAAAAACGGAGTTCATATATGAGTTACTGCTGAAAGTAAGCTCATGATCATAAAGTGTTTCAAGACCGAAAGGCATGTTGAATTTTCCTGCCTGGAAACCGAGATTTATTCCGAATCCGTCTTTTCTATATGTCGGGTGGGTCATTTTAAAAGAAACGTCCCTGATAATATCCAGTGTGTTCGGCTGATTAGGTGTAACATCAAGTTCAAGAGGGTTTGAAGCATCTGTTTCCAAAGAAGGATCATGCTCATAATTGATTGCAATAACTTTTGATGTATCAAGACCTTTGGCAAAATCAAGAAGAATCCTTGAATCGAACATTTTGTTGCCGCCTTTAAGATCAAGAATGGCATTGTTCAGAGCGAATTTGTAGCTTGATGAGAGCGAATCCTTGCCGAAAAAATAAATGGCATTATTCATTGCACCGAATGTTGAAAGGGCAAAATACGGTTTCACTTCAAATGGTTTAAGCGGAACAATTTCCTTTGGAGGTTTTACTTCTTCTACAACAGGAGCTGCCTCGACTACCGGTACGAGATTTGGAGCCGGAGCCGTCTGTTCCTGCGGCTGTTCAGTTACCGGAGCTGCCGGCTGAGGTTCCTGAGCTGGAGCCGGAGCTGTCTGAACCGGAGCCGGTTCAGTTGTCTGAGCAGGTTTCTGATCAGAATTGTATTTGTTCAGATATTGCTGGTATAAATCCTGGTAATCACTCTTCTTTTCTTCTTTTTTCTCTTCTTTTTTTTCTTCTTTCTTTTCTTCTTTCTTTTCTTCTGCAGGAGCTATTGGAACAAGAGACGGTTCCTGAGCAAAAAGAGAAAATGAAAAAAGAATCGCGATCATTAAAAAAATGTGACGCATAAAATCCTCCAATTCAAGGTTATCAATATCATAAAAGCATAGAAAATATATCAGGAAGGGTGATTATTTCAAGTTTTTGCAAAATAATGGAAAATTTTTTCATTTAAGCTCCGACCAGTTGTTTCCGGTTGAATAATTCACATCCAGTTTAACATCGATAAGTTCACCCGACTTGGAAAGCTCAGCGGCACAGTCCCGGGCTGTGTTTTCATAGTCTCCGCCGGCTTCAATTATCAACTCATCGTGTATCTGAAGAAGGATCCTCGCATCCGGATATTTTTCTGAGAGCATTCTGTGAACATGGATCGTCCCTGTTTTAATTATATCTGCCGCCGAGCCCTGAATGACTGTATTTACGGCCATTCTTTCTCCTGATTTTGCAATGTTCCTGTTCGGACTGGAGAGTTCAGGAATATATCGTCTTCTTTTAAGCAGAGTTTCAGAAAATCCCGTTTCTACGGCTTTTCTGATCGTAGAGTCGATGAAATTCTTTATTTTCGGGTAACATGCAAAATAATTGTCGATATATTTTTTTGCGAAACCTATGTCAACACCTGTGTCTATCGAGAGTTTATACGCCTGCATTCCGTAAATGATCCCGAAGTTGACTGCCTTGGCGTGTCTTCTCATGTTTGCATCGACCATTTCAGGTATGGTCTGAAATATTGCCGCCGCTGTTCTTTTGTGGATATCCTCTCCTTTGTTAAAAGCTTCGATAAATTCGTCTTCACCGCTTAAAGATGCCAGTATCCGCAGCTCTATCTGACTGTAATCAAGGGAAATAAGTTTTTTTCCTTTTTCGGCTATGAAAAGTTCACGGATCTTTTTTCCTTCATCAGTTCTCACCGGAATGTTCTGAAGATTTGGTTCCCTGCTCGCAAGCCGACCTGTTGCGGCGTGTGTTACAATGAATGTCGTTCGCAGGCGGTCATCTTCACCGAGCATTGAAAACATCGGATCAAGATATGTCGAAACGAGTTTGGAATATTCCCGGTTTTTGATTATCAGTGCAGGCAGCGGGTGAATGTCAAGTTCCGCAAGACTGCTTAGAATATTGTGATCAGTGCTGTACCCGGTCTTGGTTTTTTTTCCTTTTGGAAGTTTGAGCTTTTCAAAAAGGATCTCGGAAAGCTGTTTGGGAGAGTTAGGATTAAAATCATCCCCGGTGTAAGAAGCAATGTTTAACGAAAGATCCGAAAGAATGGTCAGAAATTCGTTTTTTAACTCAACAAGTTTTCTGCGGTCCACTTTTATTCCGTTCATTTCCATATGGCTTATGATTTCGAGATGAGGCATTTCAATATTCTCGATCAGAAAACTGCGATCTTCCATTCCGTCTATCTTTTTTTTGAGCTTGCAGAGAAAATCAAAAAAAAGGCCGGTGTTATCAATAACTTCCGATTCACAATTCAAAAGCTGTAAAAGATCTTGTGCATCATATGAGTGTCTTCCGCTGTCGTGACAGAAATATGCAAGCTGCAGATCAATAAATTTTGTTTTTGAAGGGAACGGGTAGTTAAGAAAGTTTTTTACATCAAAAGAATATATAACAGTTTCAGCGGGAATATGAGCGATATCGAATTCCATAAAGTGACCGTTTTCTCCAAGATTGAACCGGTCGTTGAAAAAAACTCCGAAATATGTCTGTCCCTCGCCCGGCATAAATTCCTTTTCTGTCCAGGGAGAAAGTTTTATTAAAGGTTCTTTTTCAGCAGGGCCGGTTTCTGTCCCGGGAAGCCGTTTCTTTAAAAAAGATTTAAATCCGAGTTCTGTAACAAATTCGATGAAAAGATCTTCATTTACTCCTTCCCATGTTCTAAAAACTGAAGAGTCAATTGATATGTCTGATTTGAGAGTCACAAGAAAATCTGAAACTTCAACCAGTTTTCTATTCTCTTCAAACTTTGTTTTTAGCGATGGCTTTAAGTTGCCGATATTATTATATATGTTGTCAATTGAGCCGTATTCTTCAAGCAGAGCCGCGGCAGTTTTAGGTCCGACTCCCGGTATGCCGGGTATGTTGTCAGAGCTGTCGCCGGTAAGGGTCAGAAATTCTTTCATTTTATTTGGATATACTCCGAATTTCTCTTTAACTGCGTCAGCCCCGATAAGCTTTTCCTTCATGCTGTCATAAAGGAAGACGTTTTCATTTATAAGCTGCGTAAGGTCTTTGTCTGATGAAATTATCACGATATCGGATCCGCGATTTTTTTCTGCTATGGAAGCAATGATATCGTCTGCTTCAAAGCCGTCCATTGAGAAAATTGTGACATTGAGCG
Organism: bacterium; assembly: GCA_017997475.1. GTDB lineage: Bacteria > UBP6 > UBA1177 > UBA1177 > UBA1177 > JAGOEX01. The sequence goes on along the minus strand of JAGOEX010000011.1, from coordinate 17,207 downwards.
CTTCAAGCATTTTTTCAATATGTTTGAACTGACATTTCAGATTAGGGTCAACCTCTTTTCTGTTGGCCTTGTATTCAGGAAAATAATCCTTTCTGAAAGTCGGAGTTTTGCTGTCGAGTGCCGCAACAAACGAATATCCTTTAAATTTGTCTACAGTTTTAAAGAACATGGAAATAAAACCGTAAATTGAATTTACCGGCTGTCCATCAGGAGAAGTCATCATTGGAAGAGCGTGAAAAGCCCTGAAAATATATGAACTTACATCGATTACGGCAATTTTGTCCGTCATTTATCTGGTCCAGTTTCTGTAGAGAAGCGTGCCTGTATAAAGCATCTGGAATGTGGGCAGAAGCTGTTGAATTATCCTGTTATAGCTTGTAAGTGCTGTCGGAGATACAAATACTCTGTCGCCAGGCATGAGTTTAATTGTTCCTGCCTTACCCTGAAATATATCGTCAAACTTCAGCTGAACAAGAAGGTGCTTGTTTGCAGTCTGTCTGACCATGTAGATCCTTCCCTCTGAACTGAAAGGGGGTGTCAACCCTCCGGCATCTGCAACAAGATCAAGCATTGTATAGTTTCCGGTATTTAATTCAAAAGCCCCCGGTTTTTTGACTTCACCAAGTATGTAAACCCTGTTGGCGCTGGGTGAGGGAACATAGAAAGTGTCGCCGTCCTTAAGATAATATTTTGAAAAATCCACACTTCCTGTGGCAAGTTCGCTGATACTTATCGGAAGTACAGTTTCTCCCCGTTTGAGATAGATGTATTCAACTGCTCCGTCTTCAGAGTTCGGAACTATCGATGTAATCGCTTCGAGAATATTGGTATTGACTTTTATCGGGTGTTTGCCTGCATTTTTCACACTTCCGGTAATATAGTAAAATTTGCTTTCATATTTAACAAGATCGAACATTATGTGAGGGTTTTTAATATATTTTGAATACATTTTCTCAAGCATTGCGGTTACTTCCTTTCTTGTCAATCCTGCAACCTTGACATGTTTCAAAAGCGGCACATTTATCTCTCCGTTCTCATCGACCGCATGACCGAATATTTCTCCCAGAGCTGTTGACTGTGTACTGTCTTCGGGATTGCCGTAAATTGTAATCTTTATTTCATCACCGATGCCGACAGTATAGTTCATTTCACCGGTCTCGATCTCTTTGAAGCTTTCGTCAAGTTGCATTTCTTCAACTTCAAATTCACTTTCTTCAACATTCTTGAACTTTTTGAATTTGGAATAAGAGCACGAAGTCAGCATAACAAGTATTGCTGATGTTATTACTAAGAAATGTTTAGCATCCATATTCCACCTATTATCATAAATATTCCGCCTGTTTGAACGATACTCAATCTTTCATGAAATACAAATATTGACCACAAAGTGACAATGATCAGTCCGCATGATGTCATAAGAGGATATGCAATGGAAAGATTGAATTTTTCGAGTGCCTTTGTATAAAAAACGAGAGCAATACCGAAGAATGCAAGTCCTGTCATAAGCTGCCAGTTATTGAGGTAACTGAAAATGAAATTGAGAACGCCCTCCTCAATTTTTACAGGATCTTTTGTCACGCCTGCTTTCATCATGATATTGGCACCTGCGTTAAAAAGGATGGCAAGAATTAGAAAAATGACAGAAACGCTCATATCTTTTTCATTTCCTCAATTATTCCCGGCCATTGACTGTCTGGTATTTTGGCACCTACTTTCTGTATTACCCTTGATGCAAGTAGAGATCCGTATTTAGCGCATGTAATAAGCGGCATGTCATGAATTAATCCGAAAAGGAATCCTGATGCATAAAGGTCTCCTGCGCCTGTTGTGTCAACCGGAGATGTTTTAAAACTGTCAACAGCACACACATCCTCTCCACAACGGACCAGAGATCCCTTGGCTCCTGTTTTCACAACGCCTATTCTGCACATTTCAGATATAATTCTGACACTTTCAACAGGTTCTGTACCTGTGAAGGAAAGTGCTTCCTCTTCATTTGCAAAAACTATGTCAACATATTTTTTTACAAGTTCCTGCAAAAATCCGAGATTTTCAGAAACAATATTAAAACTTGCAAGATCCAGAGATGTCACAAGTCCTGAATCTTTAGCGGTTTTGAGGGCTTTTTCAATAAGATCGTGATTCTGTACGAGGTATCCTTCAATATGAAAATAATCGTATCCTTTGAAAAGTTCGGGGGTTATTTCATCAGAAGAGAGTGTTACAGCCGAACCCAGATATGTAGCAAAGGTTCTCTCTGAATCAGGAGTAATAAGCGCTACCGCTCTGCCTGTTTCCAGAGTGCCTTTAAAAAGTTTGGGATTTATGGAGCATTTCAGAAGATCTTTTTTGAAATCATCTCCGAATTCATCCTCAGAGATCTTTCCGATAAAGGAGCACTCAACACCCAGCCGTGACAGTCCGTGAATAGTGTTTGAAGCACTTCCGCCACTCATTATTGAGGGGTTGTAGTGCTTAATACGCTCGATCACCCTTGAACTGAAAGTGCTGTCCACAAGCTGCATGCTCCCTTTTGCAAGTCCCAGAGATGCAAGTATTTTCTCATCAGGAAGAGTAACAAGAATGTCAACTAGAGCATTTCCCATGCCGAGAACTTTTTTCATGGCGTGTCCTTAGAGAAAGATTTGGAGAAGATTATTTAACAATTTTAATACGGCCTTCTGCAGGTTTTGCAAAAGTCCCTTTAATTTTAAGATTTTCAACAAGAATCGAAGGAATGCAGTATCCTGTATCTTTTTTTGCAGTTATGTTCTTGAGTACTGTATATCCGTCTCCTCCGCCCGAAATGAAAGAGTTGAATGCAACTTTATATTTTCTTTTCTTGTCAAGAGGTTTGCCGTTCACAGTTATTTCAAGAGCGGATCCCTTAAAAAGCTTGACACCTATTCCCGAGATCTGGAGGAATCCTGGAGATCCTTGACCCTTTTCTGCAAAAATATCAAGAACTTCCTGAAGCTGGTATCCTGTAAGTTCAGCAATAAAGACGGTGTCCATGAAAGGGAAAACGCTATAAATATCTTTTTCAGTAATAACGCCCTTTTCAAGTCCCTGCCTTATGCTTCCCGAATTCATGAAAGCAACATCGGCACCGGTTTTTTCTCTCATAACATCTGTAATGATATTGCCGAGTTCAGTTTCCTGTGTTCTTGAAAGTTCTCTGTCACCGATGAGGTCTCTGTCGATCTTGCCGATCTGTTTTGTAGGAAAGGTGCATTTGAAACCGTTAAGCATGTCTATCATGGACTTGTTTTCAGCATACTGTTCTCCAATAGGTTCGTATGTTGCTTTGTCCTCTTTCATTTTTTTCTCTTTAAGATTTACAGGATAGAGCTTATGGTCAGTTTTAACGATCTTTTTGTCTTTCATGTAAATATCGAAACGGCCGACCCATTTGCCGAGTCCTTCTGTCTGAACGATGTGGGTATCACCGATCTTTACCGGACTTGAAAGATGTTTCTGAGTGTGTCCACCCACAATGAGGTCTATGCCGGGAACGACTTTGGGCAGATAGTTGTCACCGTAGTAACCGTCAAAGCTTTTGTCTGTTTCATAAAAACCGAGATGGCTGAGAACTATCACGATGTCGTTGTTCTTCCGGAGGAATGGAACTCTGGTTTTAGCTTCAATTATAGGGTCTGTCATTACAAGGTTGCCCATAAGTCCGGCACCTGTTATAACTTCTGTTTCCCTTGTTGTAAGACCGAGAACGGCAACTTTCAGACCGTCATCGAATTTTTTCTCAAGATAATCTTTTCCGACTGCTTTAGTTCCACCTTCTTCATAAATATTGGCGCTCAGGAATGGAAATTTTGCAGCATTTTTCATTTTGTGGAAAACTTCCAGACCGAAGTCAAATTCATGGTTCCCTATTGTCAGAGCATCATAGCCGATAAGGTTCATTCCGTTTATTAAAGGCATGTTCTCGCAGATATTACTTCTGGGATCCCCGAGAGTTATATCTCCTGCACTCAGGATGATAACATTTCCCCCTTTGCCCTGAACTTCGGCCCTTATCATGTCAATAATTGTTTTCTGTGCCGCAAGTCCGCCGATTCCAGGATTGTTCGGTTCGTCGAACTGCCACGCCATGCCGTGACTGTCATTGGTGAAAATGACTGTCAGAAGCTGCTCTTTACCCTGGGCACTGATAAAATTTACTGCAAAAAGTAAAAATACGATCGAAACAAATTTCCTCATTGTATGCTCCCTAAAACATTGGTCCTTAACATTTCGATGACCGATTTAATTTCGTCATTAGAATATATCGAAGATTGAGAATATGTCAAATAGTTGTATGAATATTTTACATAGTTTGCGGCAGATTTTGCCAGCCCTTCGATTTCATCATAAGAAAGATCTCTTTTAATTTTTGCCGGATTGCCCGCGACAAGAACCCCTTCCGGTATCTTTGTTCCGTTTCTCAAAACAGATTGGGCGGCAATTATAGAATTCTGTTTGATATGACATCCGTCAAGAAGGACGGCTCCCATTCCGATAAGGACCCTGTTTTCTATGGTCGAACCGTGAATGACTGCATTATGTCCGATTGTAACTTCGTTTCCGATCGTGGTGGGAAACAAGGAGGTTGTAACATGTATTGTTGAATTATCCTGAATATTTGTCCTTTCACCTATAACAATTTTGTTTACATCGCCCCTGACAATTGTTCCAAACCAGATACTCGAATTTTTTCCGATAGTTGTGTCCCCGATGATCACCGATGTCCTGAAAATGAATGAATCCTGTTTTATGTCGGGTATTTTATCAAGATAGTTTATTATCATCATCGTCCTCTTTACCGGCTTTGATTATGGATGTCACAAGAAGAAATATCCCCGCTATGAGAGTGAAGGAAAAAATGTAGGGTCCGAACTTTATCTGTGTCAATTTGTTAAGCCCTGTCATACATTTGTCTGACTTAAGTTTTCTTTCTTCGGGGCTCATTTTTTCCCATTCAGGATCAGCTTTCTCACCCTGAAAACAGTGTTCTTCAACTTTGAATTTTTCAAATTCCCTGAAGGCCTCTTCTCTTGCATAGAGAGTATAAATTATTGCAAAAATGCTGAGAATTAAAATTATCAACCCTGATATGCCGATATTTGATCCGGCAATTTTCTTGAATATTTTCATAAAGTTATATCAACCTCCGCTTTGATTCCCTTGAAATCAGGAAGAAACCGGCATGCTCCGCCTTCGCATGTATATCCGCCTTTCTCCAATCCTCCGAAGATATATATTTTAAACGGTTCATAATTAAATCCGAGCGATCCTCCGGTGTACCATTTCGCATCTCCTTCCGGTTTGTTTTTCCAGAAAGTGTTTTTCAAAGCTGCAAAATATCTCTTGTTCCACGAAATGTCGAGAACCGTTTTGAGTTCATGGGCAAAATCCATTTCATGTGCACCGTTAATCAACATGTCTTTTACATAGTAGTCATTGGTGAACTTAACTGAGAATTTTGATATATGTCCGCCAAGATGGAGATAAGAAATTATCCAGTCTCTGCTGTTCTTAAATTGAGGATCATCATTCTTTCCCTCAACAGTGTGATACCCTGCTCCTGCTGAAATTGAGAAGTTATTCCATGCTTTTTCTCCGCCTCCGGCAAAGTACCAGAAATCTTCTTCTTTGTACTCACTGATGATCGACATTTTAGAAGCCGGGAGTGCATCTTTGTTGTTTAGCGAATCACCCTTGACAAAGTCAATAAAGAACTTAGAGCCGTAATGATTTTCATTCAATGTGATCCTTGCCCCGACAGCCCATGTGTCAAACTCGTTATCTATCTGAAGTTCTTTCGGAAGCAGAGTGGGTGGGGCAAAATATCTTCTCTGGAAATCGGGATCTTCCATTCTTGAGTAATTAAGAAAAAACTTGTTATAGACCTTTCCTTCAAGCTTGAATGTGAGCCGGTTCTTTTTCTTTCCGAAATCAAAATAATAAAGTGCGTTGGAATAGAATGCACTTGCGTTATTCTGATCGGTCTTTTCTGTTTCAGTTGACGGCTCCAGATCACCGATCTGGGTTGTTACAAGCGTATTTTCACGACAGAAAGGGACATAAACAGCTCCGGCATACCAGTTGAATCGGGGGAAGGGATTTTTGAGAGATATATATGCTCCGGCAAGATGAAATTCCTTCTCGACATCAATTGTTTCTTTGTATATTCCTTCACCGGTGGGCAGAAGGTTATATTTGCCGTAATTTCCGTATCCGTACTGAATCCCGAATTCGGCTTTTTTCCATTTGTAGCCGGTTTCCATTCCGGCAAGCCAGTCATCGGTCTCATGCATTCTCTGAAATGTTGCCTTGTCCCTGATCTGGGGGTTGGCGCGGCCCCCGAACGCTTTTAAGTGAAATCCTTTTACTGATGAAGTAATGTTGAGCCCGCGAATTGAATTATCACCGTAAACCGGGTCGTTTTTCATTGAAAACGCCATTCCGCGGTTCATGCTTTCGTAAAAGTCGCCGAGTGTGAACTGGACAGGTTTCCATTTTCCCTTGAAGTATATTCTGTCAAGCCATTGTTCCCAGCTGTGATTTAAAAGTTCATTGCTGTATTTATAATCGTGTTCTGCAACTGACGGATCAAAATCCTTGTTTGTGAAGACAATAAGGGTTTTTCTTCCGCCCAGAGAAAAGTTTTTATAACTTCCCTCCATAAAGCTTTCATTCTTGTAAACATTGAAAGTATCTTCTTCTGAACCGGTCTTGGCCTTATGGTCGATATATGTGTAGGACTTGTTTTTTGAGTATGTTTTCCATGTCACCTCGTCTTTCTCTTTTTCTTTTTTTTCGTCGGCTTGAAGAATCTGAACGGTGACAATAAGAACGAATAATGTAAAAAAATTCAGCAGTTTCATTTTTTAAGAAGCTCTGTAAGTTCTTTTCTTAAACTTTCCTCGTCTCCCGGTTTATATCCGCTGTGTCTTGAAATGACATTGCCTGACTTGTCAACAATAATCGAGTAGGGGACGGTGTCTCCTCCCGGAATTATTGATGCGACGGTGTTTCCGGAAGGATCAATGAGAACGGGGAAGGGGATTGCATTTTCTATTGCAAACTCATTGACTTTATCTGTCAGATCTTCAGAATCAGTTGAAACGGCAACAAATTCAATATGTTCTGAAAATTCCCCATACATTTGAGCAAGTTTCTTGAGTTCAGTTTTGCAGGGTTCACACCAGGTTGCCCAGAACGCGGCAAGCAGGTGTTTTTTTCCCTTGATATCTTCAAAACTGAAAGTTCCTCCGTCGACTCTTTCCAGGTCAAGAGAAAAAGACCCCGCACTCTGCTCAATGGCTGGTTTCTGATCTTCTGAATTTTTGTCTGAGTCTGTTTCTGAGTTTACCGGTGTGGTGGCACAGGAAACAAGGAATGCTGAAATTATGAGAGAAAAGGTGAAGTTCTTCATTGTCAGAGAATGTCCAGAATGGATTCTATGAACGCATCTGTTTCATCAAAGAATTCCTGTTCTTCAGCCCATCCTTCAAAATGTTTTACGATCTTCATGGTGTTTGCATCAATAAAAATATTGACAGGGTATCCTTCGTTTATGAATTTTCTGAATTCGGTCTGCTGTGAAGATGAAAAATATCCGTAAGTATGATCGGCGGCAGAACCTTCCATAAGTATCATTGTATCTTTGAGTTTTGCAATTTTATCCGGTTCAAGAGTCGGCTGGGGAGCTGAAAGCAGTCCGTTCATTATGAGGATCGTCCTCATTCCGTCTTTTTCATATTTACCGTTCAGTTTGGGAATATCTTTCTTTTCAACATTGCAGTAAGGACAGTCATAAGTACTGATTATAAGCCAGATGAGTTTTGAAGATTCATTGTTGGGTTTATACCATTCAGCAAGAGACCGCTCCTCATTTTTATCATCAATGAATTTTAGATTTCTTGCAGTATCACCGGCTTTTTTACAGGTTGCTGATACTTCTTCCGGATATAAAAGTTCCGCGGGAGCGTCATCAACGACTTCCTCTTCGTCAACTACTGTTTCATCAGGGACTTCAGATTTGTCAGTTGCAGCTTCATCATTCTGTTCACCATCGTTTTCATTTTTTTCAAGTTCACCGCACGACACAAACATGAACAACATCGAAACAACAGCCGCAAAAGCTGTTAATACGCAGAATTTTTTCATTTTTTTTCTCCAAATAAGTTTATTCTTCAACCATAACAAGTATCAAAGTAATATTGTCTTTGCCGCCGTTGGCATTTGCCTGATCAATAAGTACACCAGCTGTTTCCTCGAGTGAAAGTCCGCGGTTCATGATCTCTTCGATATCTTTATCGGGCACCATGTCTGAAAGTCCGTCTGAGCAGATGATGTATATCTCACCCGGTTTCGCATCTCTTTTCATAATGTCTACAAGAACATTGTCTTTCATTCCTAGCGCTCTCATAATGACATTCTTATGAGGAAAGTTTTTCGCCTGTTCTTTTGTGATCTGCCCCGCTTTTATATATTCGTTAAGAAGTGAGTGGTCTTCTGTAACCTGCGAAAGAACCTTGTTGTAATGGCAGTAACACCTGCTGTCACCGACATGGGCGATGTAAATCTCACCGTTCTCATTGCTTGCAAGGATTGAAACAATGGTCGTGCCCATTCCGGCGTAAGAGGTGTTCGAAGAGGAACTTTTAAAGATCTTTCTGTTGGCAAATTTTATTCCGACCATAAGTTTGTTGGCATCAAGTGAAAGTGAAGGATCAAGCTTGTATGGCCATGTCATGTCCTCGTCCTGTGAAGATGCCTTGAAGAATTCTGAAACCGTTTCTATAGCTATCTGGGAAGCGACTTCTCCGGCATTGTGTCCCCCCATTCCGTCGGCAACGACAAAAACACCCTCGTTATCGAGAATTGCGTAATTGTCTTCATTGAGTTCTCTTTTCATCCCCGGATGGGTTTTTCCAAATCCTCTGTACTTCATCTGTCACTCCACAATAATGTCCATAACAGGACCTGTTTCTATTGTAAGTCTGCCTGAACAGGAATAAAAATCCCCGTCAAGAGTATATTTAAAAGGTTTTTCACAGTCAATGACGAATCTTTTTCCAATCGTGTCATCAGCAATGTCCGGAGGAAGAGAGAGCCCCATCCAGGCCCTGTGAAACTGCATTATTATCTTGGCTTTTTCGTGAAAAGCGATCATGTGTGCCTTTGTGTGATCGACCTTTGATCTGTGCATTACCTCAAATCCAAGTCCCAGTTCAGGAATTGTTGTTATAAGAGTTGCAAGATACGGTGAGTGCCCGAAACAGAAATTGTCAACGGTCACTTTCTGGCTGACCGGAGTAAAGATCTCTTTATAAATTTTGCCCCTGACAATTATTGATCCGACTGTTGAAAGAACCGCTTTGCCTGCAACCAGAGGTGACGGGTCGCCGCTTCTGTGGTAGACATCCATGAAAGAACACACCGCTCCGTTACCGAAAATGAAACCGTATCTGTCATTGGCTCGAAGAAGGGAGACTTTTTTTGTTTTCAAAGATCTGTCGCTTTTTGCATAGCCCTCCAGAACTCTTTTAAATATCGAAACGGTGTTCCCTTTTATCCTGAGGTTGGTAGCTGTCTGGTTCATTGTTCCGCCTTTGAGGATGGCAAGTTTCGGAAGATCTTTTCCCTTGTAGATCTTCATGAGCGAACACAAAGCGACATGTACAGTGCCGTCTCCGCCGTTTATTGCAAGAATATCAATTTCATTTTCCTTGAAATGACTTATTGCTGTATCCATTTCATCATAGGAAACAGGGAGCTTGACAAGGTTTTTATCAGGTGCCGCATTAATAAGTTTCTGAAGCCGCGAAGGATTTTTTCTGTTTTTCCTTGAATATGGATTTGAAATAAGCCCAATACCCGGCATAATTACCTTCTAAAGTTGAAAAGTCAACGCGGAATTATATTTCCGCACCCCTCTTTGTCAAATAAAGAGGAATTTACAAAACAATAAATTTATATGCAAACAGAATACCAGCTTTTATTGACCAATAAAAACAATAAGTTGAGTTAAAGCAACGGCTTCTTAAAGAATTCCCTTATTTTTTCAGCGACTTTGATTGAGGAAAGAGGTGTGAATTTAACTCCCGGCGGTGCAGCTTCAATGAATTCTCTGCCGTATCTCTGCTCAAGGATCCTTTTGTCAAGGACAGTAACGGTTCCGATGTCATCCTTTGTTCTTATGAGCCGTCCGAAACCCTGTTTGAATTTCAATATGGCGTTGGGTAGAGTATAGATCTTAAATCCGCTCTGCCCTGTTCGCTCCTCAAGTTTGCTGACATATCTTTTTACGAAAGGGTGGCTTGGAAATCTGAAAGGAAGACGGACAATTACAAGATTTCTCAAGGTATCACCTTTCATATCGATCCCTTCCCAGAAAGTGTCTGTCGCAAGAAGTGTCGCGTTCCTGTCCTCACGGAATTTCTTTACTATCTTTGAAGTTGCGAACTTCCCCTGACATATCACATCAAAATCGAGATCTGTCATTTTCTTTGCCGCCTGTTCGCGGTGACCTATTGAAGTGAAGAGAACCAGTGCGCCTCCGTTTGAAGCACAGACGATCTCTTTTGAGGCCTCAATGCTTTCGATGTCAAACAACTCCTTGTCTGTAACAGGTGACGGCATATCCGTGCTGATGAAAGCCCTAACCTGAGTGCTGTAGTCAAAACAGCTTTCAAGGTTTACATATCTTTTTTCCCTTTTGGAAAGTTCCAGCCCGCTTTCCCTGTTGAAAAATGAAAATCCGCTATCTCCTTTTCCGGTGCTGAGAGTTGCCGATGTAAGTATCACACAGGGAGTGGGGTCATATATCTGTTTTGCAAGAATTTTCTGTATGTCAAGCGGCGTTACTGTCAGCGTAAGTGTTGAATTTTTATCTTTTTCTCCCCAGAAAACATTTGAAGAGACATCTTTGCCCGCACAGAACTCGGTATAAAAGAAGGCATATCCGTCAAGTTTTCCGGTAACACCGCTTATATCTGTCAAAAGAGAGTTGATGATTTCATTATTTATTGTTTTCATCAGGGAATTTTCGTTGATTTCTCTGAGTTTCTTTATGACAGGATTTATCAATCCGGTTATTTCTGCAATAGAGATCACAGCTTTTTCAAGAATGGTGTTCATCCGTTCCCTTATTTCTGCGTCATCAAGTTCATATGTCCCTTCGCTGTCTTTTCCTGCGGCATTTATTAGCTCAGCGGTAATGGAGTGGGCGAAAAGAGGAATAAACGATGAAAGGATATTAACAGCTTTTTCAATAGATTGAGTTATTTCAGGATCTGCATAGCTGTCAAGTATCTTGGTCAGAAGTCCGGACGATCTTTTCGGATTGAAAAGGCGGTTGAGCTGTTTTATTACATTCTGGGTGGATACGCTTTCACCGAGAAAACTTATTGCACTTTTGAAAATGTTATGAGCTTCGTCTATTACCAGAATATCATATTGAGGCAGTATTCCGGCAGGATCCTCTTCAGACATCTTCATTGAAATATCTGCCATCAGAAGATGGTGATTTATCAGTATCAGAGATGCAAAATTAGCCCTTCTGCGTGCTTTGAAAAAATAGCATGTATTGAAATGTCTGCATCTGCTTTTTTCACAAGCAAATTCATCGGCACATATTTCAGACCAGATATCATGTGCAACGGAACTGTTCATGGTGGTTCTTGTACCGTCATTAAGCTGATTCATCCATGTATCGATCTCATGGATAAGTTCGGTCCGGTTCTGATGTGACGGAATGATCTGTGTCTGAAGGTTTTCCATCCTGAAAAGTGAATATTTTCTTTTGCACAGATAGTTTGACCGTCCTTTTAAAACAGCAGTATTTATTTCATTGAATCCCAGTTTTTCAATTAAAAAAGGGATGTCCTTATCAAAAAGCTGTTCCTCCAGAGCGATGGTTGATGTACTTATTACAACTTTTTTCCCTTTATTTTTGGATACATAGAGCAGTGCCGGCACAAGATATGCAAAGCTTTTTCCTGTTCCTGTCCCTGCTTCGGAAGAAAGTACCAGAGATGAGTTTACAGCTTCTGTGACTTCAAGTGCCATGTGTATCTGGGGTTTTCTGAACTCAAAATCAGGGAAAGCTTCTTTTAATGAGCCGTTCTCACCGAGTATTCTTATCACATCGTCGGGGTTTACCGGTTCAACTTCTGTATTTTCGGGCATCATTCTTTCAACAACTGGAAATATCAGTGTGACCGAATTGTCAATGATATATGAGCCGATCCCTTTTTCCGCCGCCCTCGCCGCAACCTCTATGTCGGCATGGCTCGGTCTTACATCTCCGTTTGGATGATTATGAATGAGAACCTCTCCCGGTGATGCGGCATTGATGACTGCCGCCACAGATGAACTATTGCCCATTGCGGCTCTTTTAAGTTCGTATACCTGCCCGGATTCATTGACTTTTCCAACGAGCACTATCTCGCTGCCGTCATTTTGCGATATGAAATGTTTTGCAAGCTGGATAGCATTCAGAGTGAAGTAGGAAGCAGCTTCAAAAGACATTTTATAATTTAAAGGGAGAACTGTTACAAAAAAACCACGCACAAAGGCGTGGCTGAATAATCCCGATGCTTAAAGGATCAGTTGATCCTTGAAAGAAGATCCTTTCCTGCTTTGAAAAAAGGAAGTCTTTTGTCGGTTATTTTTATTGTCTGTCCAGTTTTCGGGTTTCTTCCTTCGTATGAGCCGTAATGACGGATAACAAAGCTGCCGAAACCTCTTATTTCAATGCGGTCTTCCTGAGCCATTGCACTGATCATTGCATCGATCATAAGATTTACAAACTGTTCAGCATTTCTTTTGGAAAGGTCACTCTTTTCCGCAAGAACATTAATTAAAGTCGATTTGTTCATCTAATCCTCCTAGTTAAAAAAGATCTTTTCGACCTGACTGGAAATCTTTAATCATTTTTTTTCATATTGCAAGTAAAAATTCTATCATTTTACTACTTTGAGCTTGTAAACGACACCCATGTCTGAAATAACATATACAGCTTTGTCATTTACCGCTGCTTTTGCTGATACTCCATTAGGAATCATAATTGAATGAAGCACTTTGGAGTAGTCTTTTGACATGAGATGAATATGTCCTTCGCTGTATGCAAGAATGGACCCTTCACCCGTTGTCGATGCAAATGCAAAATCTGAAACCGGCATGAGATTTGAGATATAGTTCAATGAATTGAATATCTTGGAAACAAAAACACCGTTTTCATCAAATGAGTATATTCCCCCTTCGCCAAATCCTGTATACTTTCCGTTCTTTTCAATTAAGAGGTTCAGATTTTTCATATTATCAAGAGGATTCACCTTTCCTTCAAGGATATAGCCACCGTACTCTCCGCCTGAAAACATTACAGTATCTTTAAAAGGAACTATTGAAAGAAGGTCAAAAAAATCCTTTTTTTCAAAAGATCTTGTTGTTTTTGAGGTTTTGAATCTGAAATAAGGGACGAGCTCTTCGTTTGCCCCTGCCTTTCTCACCATAAAAAAGACGATCGTTCCGCTTGAAAATCCGAAGACATATTTATCGTCCACCATAAGAGGTTCCGGAAGCCGCATGTAGGAAACCTCCTCTTCAGAATAACTGGTGTAGGCAGTTTTTATGGCACCTGTCTTTCTGTCAAGAAGATATATCGAATTGTCATGGAACTGGACCATTACATATTCCTGTGTAACAAAAGGGTTCGATGCCACAGGAGCTTTGCCTGAAACGCTCCAGACAAGTTCCAGAGATGAATTAAGCATGAACACTGAGTTTGAAACGGAGACCATGACATTCCCGTCATCAACAACAATTGGTGCAAGAAAGAACTCTCCGTCAAATGTGACGGTTTTTTTGATTGACCCTTTGTCTGAGAAAAGATGAAGGTCTCCTGATCTTGTAGAAACGAGAATGTCTTTTCCGAATATCGTGACCCCACCCTGTTCCCTTCTGTTGAGCTGCACAAGGTTCTTTTTTAAGGGAACTGCCCATTCTATCATCAGTTCCTGAGCTTCAAGTGCGGATGAAAAAAGAAACAGTACAACAAAAAAGAGGGCGGATGCCGATCTGTTCTGCATTAATTTTCAGCCGGTTTTGGGGCTGTTTCAATCTGTGCAGGAACTTTATCGTTGATCTTTACGATAAGAAGACTGTCCGGATGTTCATCCTTCAATCTTTTATAATATGAAAGGGCTTCATCATCCTTTCCGCTTTTTTCATACGAAAGACCGATGTAGTAAAGAGCGTGATCTTTATAGATGTCTGTTTTTCTGTTAAGCCACTCTTTCCAGATCTCAGCGGCTTTTTCAAACTCTTTCTTGTCAAAATGACATATCGCTTCACCTTCATAAACTCCGAAAAGAAGTTCTTCAGCGAGCTTTCCGGATGATCTTGCCTTTTTAAAATATTCGACCGCTTTTTCGCAGTTATTCATTCTCTGATGGGCCTTTCCTACATAGACCATTGATGCCGCGGCATTGAATGAACCGCTCTGTTCTGACATCACTTTCTCAAATTGACTGATCGCTTTGGTATATTTCTGTATATCGTTGTCAAACTCAGTGGACTCGCCCGATTCACTTTCAAAAGTCTCAACAGCTGAAGCGTAATCGAATGCAAGTTTGTCGCTTTTTGATTTAACGGCTGAAGAAATGAGTGTTGCAATGACAACAATACCGATTATTGCAGCGACAGAGCCCAGAATGAAATAAGGATGAGCAAGCAGTTTGTCAATAAGCTTCATTCCCTGTTCCTGAAAAGCGTCATGTTCCGCAATATTAACGGAGTTTTCATCTTTTTTCTTGGGTTTCCTTGCCCCTCTCAGCTTTGAATATGCCATATGTTCCTCCAAAATAAAGTAGTCAAAAATCAAGCACCGCTGTTTATATTTAAATATGTATCAAATGTCAATTTTAAGGGAAATTCCATATCTGAGTTTTTCAGAACCAGTCTTTCTTTTTGAAGAACAGCGTGATTATTGCTGAAATTATGAGAGATATCACCATAAGTATTTCAAATGCATAGGGAGAGTTCTGAATCGGAAGAGGAATGTTCATTCCGTATATGGATGAAAAGAGCAGAGGTATTGTCAGAACGATCGTTATCAGGGTAAGAAGTTTCATTATATTGCTGAGTTTATTGGATATAATTGAACTGAAAGCATTCATCATTTCGCTGACAATGTTGTTGTAGATCGAGGCCATTTCTATTCCCTGTCTGCTTTCTGTGATGATGTCTTCGATCAGGTCATCGTTTTTTTCATTTGGAGGGACAATGCCGGCTTTCTTAAGTTTCATGGTCATGAATTCATTAGATTTGAGGGAAGTTGCAAAATATACAAGACTTTTTTCAAGGTTCAGGAGTTTTATGAGATCTTCGTTACGGCTCGTTTCCTGAATTTTTTTCTGAACTATGTTGATTACATTGCTAATCTGTTTGAGGTAAAGAAGGAAAAGCTGAGTCGTGTCAAAAAGAACGGAAAGAATGAAACCGTCCTTTTCAAGTGAACTGCAACCGGTCTTCTGCATTTTTTCGATCATTTTCTTTATGACCACGACTTCTCTGTTGCAGACAGTTACGATACTTCCGTTTGAAAAGATTATTCCAACAGGTATCGTTCCGTACATGTTGTCTGTGTTTGTCTCATCGTAATAAGGTATTCTCACAATGACCAGCTTGTTAAAATCGTCTTCTTCTATTCTTGCCCTTTCGTCCCAGTCAAGAGAATAGTCAAAAAGATCGGGGTGTATTTTCAGCTCTTTGCACAGAAAATCGATCTCTTCCTGATCGGGATCGACAACATTTATCAGAGTTCCCGGCTCGAGGGTGTTGATCTGTTTTAATTTTTTGTTTACAGGTTTGTATACCCTGATGCTTTCATGAATTGTCCCTTCCCTGTCCCTGATTATACCTGGGATGTGGGCAAACTGCTGTTCCTGTTTAAGCTGTTCCTCGCTGTTTACATCCTTTATGAGGTCTTTGACAGTTTTCCGCTCTTCCTCTGAAAGTGTTGCAAGTATCTGATTATGCATGGAATCGGGAAGTTCATAAAGAAGTTCGGCAAGCTCCCTGTTTGAAAGTTCTTTAGTCAGCTGGTTCTTTACTTCATCTTCAAAAGCCGAATAAATTTCAGCAGCTATCTCCTCATCAATGAACGAAAATATCTTAATGATCTCGTTGATCTTAAGAGCTTCAATGAAGTTAGCTATGACATCGGGAGGGTTGGATTCAACAAAAAGGCGGATGTCTTCATAAAGTCCATCCTCAAGCATCTCTCTGATCTCATTTACCAAGAGGGTATTTTTCATGGAGTCCTCCTGAAAAAAGACATGATGAAAACGGCTTGATACTATTTATTATTTACTTTTTTGCAAGTAAAAATCGTTTTCAATAATTCTTCTGATCGTACCCGTTATTTCTCTGATTTCTTATTAAAAGAGGTAAAAATAAATGAACACAGTTGACTCCATCCGTGGCATCAATCAGAATGTGGCAGATGAAGTAATGAAAGGATTTAATTTATAGGGGGAAAGTCATTCTTTTGCAGTTATCCATTTCTGTTGACAAACAGCCCATTTTTTTGAAATTGTTCTGTAATGTTCTGTTTTTTCAGGTTTTTCCAAAGAGAGATTTTTGAGCTCATCAGGGTCGCTGTTTAGATCAAAAAGTGTATCTGTGTTTTCTGTAATGTCATGAATATATTTATAATTTCCATCGATTATTCCGTTAAGGCGTGTAGCTGACCTTGTGAAAATGAATGCCGGCTTTTCTTCAGTTGTGTCATCAAGAAGGTTCTGCCCCTGCCAGTTTTCATTACTGTCCAGACCTGCAATATAAGCAAGTGTCGGAGCAAGATCGACATGCGTTCCGTTCCTTTTTGAAACAATTCCTTTATTTAATCCCGGCATGCTGATAATAAGCGGAATTCTAATCGCCTCTTCATGAAGACTCTGTCCGTGCCCGGTGACACCGGTTCTTTTGCCGAACGCCTCGCCGTGATCGGCAGTTATGACCACTGCTGTATTATCAAGAAAACCGCGTTTCTCCATTTTTCCGACAAGTTCCTCTATCACACCGCTGACATATTCCTGTGCCTTTCTGTAATTTTCGACAGATCCTTTCAATTCATTTGTTGTAAGAGGTGAGTCATAAGGATAATGGGTTGAATAAAGAAACACAAAAGTGAAGAA
>JAGOEX010000175.1 GCA_017997475.1 bacterium | reverse complement strand
GCTGATAAACCTTTTTACTATGCTTCAAATCTAAAGCTTCTTACTTCGGTTGCCGCACTCCACTATCTGGGTGGCGGGTTCAGGTTCATGACACTTTTTGCGTTTGATCCTGCGGAAGGAACACTTTACATCAAAGCGGCCGGCGATCCTGAAATGGTTATTGAAAAACTCTGGGTTATGGCAAATGATTTCAAAAGAAGGGGGATAAAGGATATTAAAAAAGTTGTAGTTGATGATTTCATTTACGGACCGAAAGGTTTTCAGATCGCTGAATCCGGAGATAAAGGAGATAATGCATATCTTGCCTTCATTTCACCAATCGGTCTTAACTATAATGCTGTGGAAATATTCGTGAAAGCAGTTGAGCCGGACAAACCTGTTGAAGTAACGCTGACAACTCCGGGACCTCATTTTGTTATCAATAACACTGCTGTAGGAACAAAGGGGGGTGAACACGGTCTGATAGTCGGCGCAAGTGCAAAGAACGGGAAAACCGAAATACTTGTGAAAGGGAAACTGGGTGCAGGACGGAAAAAACCCGAAATAATTTATAAACGGGTCGGAAATCCACTGAACCACTTTGTTGAAACACTGCTTTATTTGATGGGTGAAAAAGAAAACATTCCGATTTTAAGAGAAAAAATCCCGTCAACTGTTTTTGTCAGGGAAGGATCGATAAACTACACACATAAGAGCAGACCTCTGCGCGATATTCTTAGGGATATGAACCTGTATTCGTCAAATTATCTGGCCGATAGCATTCAGTTTTTCATGGGGGCCGTTTTAAAAGGTGATTCATTGAAAGGTGTTGATATCCTTAAAGAATATGCAAAAGTGTATCTTGATGAGGAAATTGATATTGTCAACGGCAGCGGGCTTGGCAACGACAAGAACCGGCTGAGTGCAAGATTTTACATCAAGCTTCTGAAAAAGGTTTACGGTGATTACTACGGGAGTATAGACCTTTTTTCATCACTTCCAGTCATGGGTGAGGACGGGACACTGAAAAAGGCCTCTTCAGGAAGTGACAGTACCGGGTTGATCAGGGCAAAGACCGGCTCTCTTACGGGAGTTGCCGCCCTTTCAGGTCTCATGAAGGCAAAAAGCGGAAAACTCTATCTTTTTGCATTTGCAGTAAACAATTTTCCTTCAAAACAGTTTAAGCCGATGTGGGCTTTCCGCGACAGGATAATCTCAGAGCTTTGGGAAAAATATTGATGAAGATCAATTCAGCATGGCACATAACTTTTTCGGGAAGATCGCTGAGGATAGACATTCCGGGCGGATATGTTTTTAAAAGGGATGCCATTGTGTTTACAAAAACTGCAAAACTCGGTGCTTATATTAAAGAGGATACCAGAATAATCCCTGAAAAAATTGCTAAGGCGATGAAGCTTAGAAAATATATCGCTCTTTCTGAAAAAACGGTTGTGAACGCAGGTGTTTTTGAAGTCAGGATCGAAGATGCCGACATTTACCGCATGAGGTATAACATTTCAATAAATGATTCACTCTATTTTCTTTCGTTCATCCCCGATATCGTAAAGCCGATGTCAAAAGATTCGGTTCTTCTGATCCCGGCCGACACACTCTATTTCAGCATCGAAGATCTTGAGAAGATCAAGAATTTCATAGATTTGTCAAAAGCTAAGAAGATCTTTGCAACAGGTGATATGTCAAGCGATCTTGCCGGAATGTTCAAGCCCGGGAAGATCACAGTTGCAAGCGAAGCTGTTCAGCAGGACATATTCAGGTAATTATTCTGATGTCAGGGCATAGGTGGCAAAGCTTGCCAGCCAGTGTTCTCCACCATATCCGGTCTTATCCATTCCGTTAAGTCCTTCGTGAAGGTGTATTGCGGCAACGGAGCGGAAGAGTTCCTTTCGGTAGTCTCTTTCATCAAGCGCATTTGATATCCCGATGTATGACCACGCTCTCTGGAAATTAAGTCCGACGAGATGTCCGATGACATAATCCGTGTGGTCTGTAATTTCAGGGGGATTCATGACAAACGAAAATTCGTCACTTCCGGGAGCAGGAAGAAATTCATTGAGCCAGTTAAAAAAAGCTTTTTTCTCAAGGACCTGTGCCATCAGATGTGCCTGAGCAAGACACGGAGAGACAAAATCAATTCCGCTCGGTTCATAGTAAGTGGGGCAGTTTCTGTCTTTTAAAAAGAAGTCAACAGCCCGTTTTTTTAACGATTCGACAAATTCACTATCATTTGTAATTTCCGCATACTTAAGCATGTGATCCATTGAAAAAGCGGTGTTTGAATGAGTTCCGGGTCTGACCGGCTTAGGAAGTTTGTTAAAATATTCAATACTTCTGTCACGGATAACTTTTACAAGAGGGGAGAGTGTCTGTGCCCATTTTTTCCCGTTTTCATCATTTAAAAGGATGAACTCGCTCTGAAGCCGCAGAAGCCATGCCCAGCCGTAAGTCCTTTCAAAGGTCTGATTGTATCTGCTGTTGAAAAAAGCAAGCTCGGTTCCGACCTTTTCCTCTGTGAACTGTTCATTCATCAATGAAATTATCTGATCTTTCTGCTTCAGATCGGGGAAAAGCCGCATCAGCCGGATAAGTGTCCAGTGCATGTGGACGGAGCTGTGCCAGTCAAAACATCCGGAGAATATCGGTGTTTTAAGGGTATGAGCCACTTCAGACGAGGAACTTTCGTGAACATGTCCGGGCTTGTTGGGATATTCCTTTTTTATGCATGAAAGAGGAAGAAGTGCAAGTTTTGACCCCATTTCAGAAGTTAATACAGGGATATCCCTGATCTCTATCTGTTCAAAAGCCCTGTTTTCCTGAACTTCAGGATCATCTTCGTCAAAAAAAGCGGTAATGATCAGAAGTGAAATTGAGAAAATAGCTATTAAAATCAGAGGGAAATAATATTTCATTGCATTCTCCGAAGAAATTAGAACTGTGCGCCGGCGTCCTTTAAAAGTATGGTAAGGGCTTCTTTATTTTTTTCGTTCATGGTTTTTGTCGTTTTCATGCCGTTTTTTGTGACAGCATTAACATTCGCCCCTTTTTTTATAAGTTCTCTGACGATATCGGTCTCACCGACACGGAGAGCTCTCATCAGCGGTGTTATTCCGTTTGCATCGGCTAGATTTATGTCGGCACCTTTCTGAAGAAGAAGCCAGATGGCACCGCTGTTATTTCTTTCAATTGCAAGCATTAAAGGGGTAAGTCCCTGATATCCTGGTTTGTTTACATCAACACTTTGTTTAAGTATCAGCGAGAGAGTATCAACGCTTGCTTTTTCGACCGCTTTCATCAGAACTGTCACACCTTTCACCGAAGTGTCGAGCTTTGCACCTTTGTCAATGAACAGTTGAGCGATCAGGTCATTCCCTTTTTCAAGGGCATAAAAAATTGCCGGAATGTCGAGTTCTTTTATTTTGACAGTCGTGTCGGGTCCCATCCCCGATTCCATAAACAGTTTTACAATGCCTGCATCTTTGCTGTCTATTGCTTTCATGAACCCTTCTTCAGTGAAATCGTGCCCCAGTACGACAAGCTTTTCCCGTGCCTTGTAAGTTTCGGGATTAAGCCGTTCCTTCCTGCATGAAACAAAAGACATTCCAGTCACGAACACGATCAGGATAATTGCAACATATTGATTTTTCAAATAAAATCCCATGATAAAACCCCTCTTAAAAACAGTTCCGCAAACATTATACACTTAACGGTTTTATATTCAAATGTTTCTTGGAACAGGTGTTGACTTTCATTATAACATGTAGTAAATTATTTCTTGCGTTTATATATGAAAAACAACAGGAGGTGCGGTATGAAGAAGTTCGTAATAATTTTTTTAATGTCATTCCTGATCTTTTCCTGTGACAAGGAAAAAACTGTTAATGACGGAGATGAAACACTTCAGGACGGAGATGTTGTTGAAACTCAGGATGATGATGAAACCGGAATTGCTGAACCGAAGTGTGCAGACAATTGGGAAAAAACAGACCGGATAGATGATGTCAGTTCCCTTTTTGATTTTCAGATAGAAAAAAGAAATGATGTCTGGGACTGGGAAAGTAACGGCGAGTATGAGAAACTTGATTATTCAGGGTCGATCAATCCGGTTTATATCACTGATGACGGCACGATGCTGTTAAATGAATTCACAGAGCTTGAAGACGGATACGCATTCATGTCAAAGCTGAAAAATGATAAAACTGTCGAGAAATTCGTGGTGAAATTTGAAAAAGGTGAAACGATAAGCGTCAACGGTCAGAATTCCGGCATGCATATGTTTTCAAATGTAATTTATGACGGATCTTCAAATGTTGCAACAGCGATCATCAGCATGAGGTCAAAGAAAGGTCTGGTGAAACCTTTTATTGTAAGGATCAGCAGTGAAGGTGATATGTCATATTTTTCATGGGAGGTGACAGATAATTCATACTGCGGTCTGGTCGATAATGGAGAAAAAATGATTTTTGCTATCTGCAGCAACTGGAAGGATGGCGAGATGGGTCAAAGTATCGATGTTTATGGTCTTTCTGAAGACAGCATATATAAAAAGAGAATTGTTTCAGGGGATTATGCATATTTGAGCAATTTTTTTGTCAACGGAGGAGATCTTCATATTGATTACTTCGCTTTAGTGGGCGAGAGTGAAGAAACAGATGAAATGGTGATAATTGATAAAGATCTCTGCAGTGAGGTCAAAGTAGATACAGATTTCTTTCTGACAGATTATTTCAGGATCAAGAAAAACTTATTAACGACTGATTTTATTAGTGTTTACAGTAGTTTCAGTTTTTTGAACGGGGTCGTTTCGGAAAGCATGCGTGAAGGAGACCTTCATTACAGTGTCGGTCTTGATTTTTCATATTTTAACTATTATGACAGAGAGATATTTATTTCATTGGGCGACAGGACAGCTCCGCAGGAAGATGAAAGCATGTTTTACAGTTTTGTCCAGACAGGTCCGGTAAGTATAGTTGACGGGAAGGTTTTTAAGACCGGTTCTGCAACATATGACATGGAAGGAAAGGGAAGAAGCTGGGTCAACAGTGAAGAGACGCAGCAGGAAGAAAGTGGTTTCAGGGCATATCTTGAATATATCGATCCTGATACATTGGAAGTTTATGTCAGACATTTTATTCTTGAAGGGATGGATCAGCATCCCGGTCAGATAATGGTGAAAGGGGATGATCTTTTTTATAAGCCGTTGCAAGCTGTCGTTAAAAGTGAACTGATCGGCGGGACGGCGCTTTTTAAAATCCCTAAAACATGGCTGATAAATAAAGATAACAAAGCGAAAGATGATGTGCTCAAGATAATTGAAAAAAAATTGGAAAGGGAGAATATCAGAAAAGTTGAACAGTTGTCTACAGGTGGCAGACATTCCTGCTCAATTAATGAAGAGGGTCGTCTTTTCTGCTGGGGTGATAATTCAGACGGTCAGATGGGTGATGCGTGGGGAGAAATGGACGGTATGAATGAAATCAGGAATTATCTCCCGGGACCTGTTGATACGAGCGAGATCCTGATGGATAAACAAGTAGTTGATCTTTCTGCCGGATACCTCCATTCCTGTGCTGTTAATGAAGATGGAGTTGTATTCTGCTGGGGGTTTGGCAGAGACGGTCAGCTTGGCAACGGAACATATTTAAATGTTTTTTCTCCAGTGATGGCTGACATATCAGGAGAGATGAAAGAGAAGAAAATAATTGCAGTTTCCACCGGAGGAAGTTTTTCCTGCGGAGTTGATGAAAGCGGCATTGTTTACTGCTGGGGTCTGAATTTATGGGGTCAACTCGGAGACGGAACAACCTTGCAGGATCGGGAAGATCCGATGCC
>JAGOEX010000174.1 GCA_017997475.1 bacterium | reverse complement strand
CTTCAGGACACAATATATTTTAATCTGACGGATTTCTGATATACTTTGTTGTTTTACTGATTTTTGAAGGAGAAAAAGATGTTGAAAAAAGGAGACAAGGCACCGGAGTTCAGGTTGCAGGATTCAAACGGAACAGAGATAAAGCTTTCTGATTTTCTGGGAAACAATGTGGTTCTTTATTTTTATCCGAAAGATAACACTTCCGGCTGCACAACGGAAGCATTGGATTTTTCAGCTTTATCAGACAAGTTCAGAAAGAAAAATGCCGTGATAATCGGGATAAGCCCCGACTCTGTGACTTCACATAAAAAGTTTGAAGAAAAACATGGACTTAAAGTTCTTCTCTTAAGCGACACGGAAAAAGATGTTCTTCAGAAATACGGTGTCTGGCAGTTAAAGAAAATGTGCGGAAGAGAATCGATGGGAGTTGTGAGAACAACGATCGTCATTGATAAAAACGGTCGTATCGCCGACATTTTTGAAAAAGTCAAAGTGGCAGGACACGCAGATAAAGTCTATGGATCTGTTTGTGAGCTTTAAAGAAGAATGAAGCCGCCGCTAAACGCAGCAGGCGGCCTCATTTTGTATTGAACCGTTCCATTCGACTGAGCAGTTCTGAGCGAGCCTTTCATCAATGACATTGATTTCAAGATCGGCCATTTCCACATAGCTCATTGGAACGGCAATTTCCGCTTCTGCGAATAATATTTCAGGCATTTCAACTACAGGGACCGAAACAACAAGATCCTCTTCAAATTCATAGTAAGCTTCGACCTGATTGCTTGAATCTGCAACACTCTCCCCCACTATCATTATAAATCCGGAAAGAACGAACACAGAAACAAAAGCGAAAACTCTTAAAATATCTAACATGACAACCTCCATCTTTAAATGAACTTAAAGTACAGTTTCTAATATAAGCAGTAATTCGGACTGTCAAGACCTAATTGAAAGTTTTTTCTTGAAATCTTTCTCTCTATCTAATAAAACCTCCTGTTTCCGTAATTGTTCTCTATATGGGGTGGAAAATTATGAATGATCGTCTCGGAATTGATATTGGTACTACTTTTATTACTGTTTTCTCTCAAAACAGAAACAGTGTTATCGTCAGGAAAAGACACCGGGGAAAAGCGGCATCAATTCTAAAAAAGATTTTTGGTGAAGCCGGCACCTCTTCATCAGTTAAATTTACCGGAAAATCGGCAAAAGAGTTCTCTTCTGTGCTTAACGAAGCATATATCCCTGAAACTACAGCCATAAATAACTATCTGAAAAAACACTCACCTTTTATGAGCGGCTCAGGAACAATAATTGACATCGGTGCATCATCACTCACTAAATATGTCATTAAAAACAACGCGATAAGTGATATTTCCTCAAATTCGCTCTGTGCGGCAGGCACTGGTCTTTTCCTTGAAGAACAGGCAGAACGGCTCGGAATAGATCTTGAAAAGGCCTCTTCACTTGATATTGACGATCCGCCGAATATTGCAAGCAGATGTACTGTTTTTGCAAAAAGTGATCTTATTCACCATCAGCAGGAAGGAAGGACAAAAGATGAAATGTGGGCGGGAATGTGCAAAGCGCTTGCCGTTTCTGCGGCGAACACCCTTTTCAAAGGCGCAGAAATAAAAGGAGAGATCGCCATTATCGGCGGAGTAAGCATGAACTGTGAGGTTGTAAGATGGTTTAAAAAGCTCTTCCCACTTGCATTCTGGGTCATTCCGGAAAACAGTGAAGCAATCACTGCAATAGGGGCAATGGAAGGAGCGGTCACACCCTCCACAAAAATCGACCTTGACAGTTTCATCCCCCCTGTGAAAGATGAATTAATGCCGCCGCTTAAACTCAGAAAAAGCAAGTATCCTGATTTTATAGACCCTTCTGTCGATGTTTTAAAGAACGAGATCAGAATACATTCCGATATTTCAAAGATAAGTGATGTTATTATAGGGATGGACATCGGCTCGACAAGCACAAAAATAGCTATGCTTTCAACAAACGGAACTCCCCTTCTTGATATATACAGAAAAACAGAGGGAGACCCTGTAAATGCCTCAAAAAAGATATTTAAGGCATTGTTCTCATTAATAAATCCTATTGAAACAAAAATTGTTTCATTCGGAACCACCGGCTCAGGGAGAAAACTTGTCGGAGAGATATTCGGAGCTGATGCAATAGTGAATGAGATAACAGCACACGGCAGAGGTGCCGCATCATTTTTTCCTGAAGTTGAAACGATTTTCGAGATCGGGGGTCAGGATGCAAAATATATCAGGATGAAAAACGGTTTCGTAAATGATGTGAACATGAACTATGTCTGTGCGGCAGGAACCGGTTCTTTTGTTGAAGAACAGTCAAGAAAGCTCGATATTCCTGTTCAGAACGCCGGCACTGTCACCGAAAATATAGCTCCGCCTGTTACAAGCGACAGATGTACCGTTTTCATGGAGCAGGACATCCGGTCTCTTTTAAAGCAGGGATATATGAAAGAAGAGGTTCTTGCATCAGTGCTGTATTCCGTCACAAAGAACTATCTCAACCGTGTTGTGGGAAACAGAAAGATCAGCCGGGACAAGATATTTTTTCAGGGGGCAACTGCAAGAAATAAAGGACTTGTCGCGGCATTTGAAAATCTTCTCGATGTTGAAGTGGTCGTCTCCCCTTTCTGCCATGTCATGGGCTGTATCGGAGCCGCACTCATCGCATACGACGAGGTGACACAGGGCGCGATAAATCACGCCCCTACACCGCTCACCACTCACGACTCACCACTCACGATTTCCCCGTCACGATTTATAGGTCCCGATTCAGTGGATATGGAAGTGACTTCGCGAACAGAAATTTGTAAACTCTGCAACAATCTGTGCAGAATAAATTTTATAAAAAGAAACGGTGCAGATGAGTTTTCCTGGGGCTACATGTGCGGCAGGGAACCCGGACTTGACAAGAGAAAAGAGATCGATGAATTCCGTATGATCAGGGAACGGAACAGAGAATTTTATAAAAGCTCGAATATTGATAATGCGATCGGCAGGATCGGTATTCCGATGGCTCTTTCTATGCACACCTACTACCCATTGTGGCTGAAAATGTTTGAGAAACTCAACATAAAAATTGAAATTTCGTCAACAGTCACTTCCGCAAGAATAAAAGCCGCCGGATCTAAATATTCAAGCTCTGATTTCTGTTTCCCGATGAAAGCATCCATCGGACATGCGGCTGAATTGATAGAAAGAAAAATTCCCATTTTCTTTCCATCCATGATCGCGGCTGAACAAAGTGTGAAAACTGCTATAAGTTTCTTCTGCCCCTATGTTGAAAGCGCTCCTTCTGTGATCATCAGCTCTCTTGAAAAAAACGGCATCGATGCTTCTTCATACATACTGGACCCCGTAATAGATCTGCGCTTAAGTGTTGAAAAAAACAGCGAATATATCTTCAACAAACTGAAAAAGCTCTTTCCTGTTACAAAAAAAGAAGTTGTTAAAGCATTCGGAGCCGCTTATTCACACTTTATAATTAAAGAACATGAGCAGACAGAAAAGGGGGAAAACTATCTTGCAGAAATGACTGCTGCGAAAAAACCGGTGTTCCTTCTTGTAGGAAGACCTTACAACCTATATGATAAGGGAATAAATCTCGGAATTCCTGAAACTGTGGCATCAATGGGATATGCTGTCGTTCCAATGGATATGCTTGAGCTTGACACATCTGGCTTTGACAAAACTAACTACTGGAATTTATTCTGGAATTACGGTCAGAAAATAATAGCGGCATTGAAAATGGCAGCGTCGAACGAGATGCTGTTCCCGATATATCTGACAAATTTCAGTTGCGGTCCTGACAGTTTTATCCTCTCTTATGCCGAAGAGGAGATGAAAGGTCGTCCGATGCTTATCCTTGAGCTTGACGAACACGATTCAGATGGCGGATACAGAACAAGGATAGAAGCATATATCGATGTTGTTAAAGGATATCTCAAAAATAAGGAAAAAAGTGCTGAAAAACCGATGCCTGATATTTACCTTGCGGACAGACCTCTTGACAAAGGCAAAGTATGGACTCCTCCGATGCACAGGGTCGGAACTCCCCTTTTTGCTGCGGCATTCAGGGGCTACGGATATGACTCTGAACCGCTTCCACCGGAAACGAGAAATGAATTCAACCTTGGAAAACGATACACCAGAGGGGCTGAATGTCTTCCGATGACCCTGACCCTTGGAGCGATTCTCAATCAGGCACAACTTGATCCATCAAGAAAACACATTCTTTTCATGCCGACTTCCGAAGGTCCATGCAGATTCGGACAGTATAATCTTCTTGAACGGATCGCTTTTCACAATGCCGGAATAACAAATATTGACCTTATGAGCCCTTCTTCAATCAATTCGTATCAGGGACTTGAAGAACCGCTGAGAAGATATTTGATGCATGCGATGATGTCAAGCGACATCATGATGAAACTTTTAACAAAGACAAGACCTTATGAAAAAACAAAAGGAGACACCGACACCCTTTTTGCTGAATCGGTAAAGCTTCTTGAAAAAACATTAGAGAAAAAAGATGATCCTAAGCCTGTGATCAAGGAAATAACTAAGAAATTTAAAGACATCCCCAAATTTGAAGGCCGGAAACCGCTTGTCGGAATCGTCGGCGAGATCTACGCAAGGTGCAATGATTATGCAAATGGTAATATCATTGAAGTGATTGAAAAGAATGGCGGAGAGGCATGGCTTTCACCGATGCACGAATGGATCCTTTACACTGCATGGCTTCAGAACTATATGGCTAAACAGAAGTCGTTCTCTCTTTTTGAAGCAGGAGAATCACTTATAAAGAACATATATCTTTTCAGAACAGAAAGTGCATACTACAAATCATCACACGAAGTTCTCCATGACCGCCATGAACCGCCTGTCGAAGATGTTGTGACCGAAGGAATGAAATATCTTCCCCCCGAATTTTCCGGTGAAGCGATACTCACCGTCGGCAGAACCGTCATGTTTGCAAAAGAAGGTGCCTCAATGGTTGTCAATATCGCACCTTTCGGCTGTATGCACGGCACCATCACTGACTCAATATTCCAGGAGATCAAGACAAAACACAAAATGGCTATTCTCTCACAGTTCTACGACGGAGATATCGACATAAACGATAAAGTCGCCGATATGCTTGCAATGATGAAAAAATAAGATCTTTATAAATTCCGATTATTCGACGATCACATTGTCGATCTTGATGTTGAAATCAACATTTTTCCCTGATTTGAACTCAAGAAGGCATTGTTTTGCTGAATTCCACATTGCAGCAGTTACCTCAGAACCGACAACAATTTCTGTCTGATGAAAATCGGTGTCACCAAAATCAATGACATTATACTGGTTCTGATCATTGTTTATGAACTTTTTATTTGCTGAATCAAAGATATAGAATGTTCTCACCTGATCAGCCGGAGCAGTGCCATTTGGACAGTTAATGTTGATAGACATTTTTGATGTCTGATCTGTTGCAAGTTCAAATTTAATTTTTGTTGGAAGAGCATCAACAGCATTGAATGGCTCTGTCGTAACAGCGTAAATATTTTTGTCGTGGGATGCGTGAGAAATCTGAAGGGCGAAATTGCCTGAACCCCTGTCAAATTTTGCAAGTGTTATTACAGGTGTTTCATAATCCCCGGCATTCCACGCAACGGGGAGTTCAGGAGTTCCTGCCCACTGGCTGAAATCATAGTTTGCAATGATCGAGCCGGTGTTGCCTGTGTCACCGGTGTTTCCTGTGTCGCCGGTATTGCCTGTGTCGCCGGTATTGCCTGTGTCGCCGGTATTGCCTGTGTCACCAGTGT
>JAGOEX010000173.1 GCA_017997475.1 bacterium | reverse complement strand
CGTAATGGAAATAATTCCGCTAAATAAAACCGGACATAAGACAAAGATCACCTATATCGAAGGGAAGTTCAACATCAAACTTGACTCAGACACATTCAGTTTGAGAAATCTTCAGAAAATGAGGTAGTTATGATCCTTTTCAAAATGGCACTGCGAAATATATTTAAGCAGAAAAGAAGGTCATTCTTTACCGCAGTTTCAATGATACTCGGCTTTGTTCTCCTATCTGTTTCCATCGGCTTTAATGAAGGGGGATATGGAAATGTGATAAAAGCTTTTACATCCGCCCGCACCGGTCATGTTCAGCTTCATCACAGGGAATATCTTGATAAACCGGGGCTTTACAAGAATTTCGAGTGGAATGGAAAAATTGAAAAGGCACTTTTTTCTGTGGAATCTGTGAAAAATGTTTCACCCCGTCTTTTTTCAGGGGCGCTGGCGTTCATTGATAAGAAAACTACTGCTGTTCAGATAAAGGGAATAGTGCCTGAACTTGAGGCAGGGCTTACAAAACTTGATAAAAAGATCGGCAAAGGAAATTATCTTAAAACAGGTCACAATATCAATGAAGTGTTGATAACAAATTCACTCGCTGATATATTAAAAGCCGAGATCGGCAGTGAACTTATCCTGATCTCTCAGGGTGCTGACGGAAGTATAGCAAACGATAAATTTGTTGTTGGCGGAATACTGGTTAAAGACTTAGATTCACTGGAGAATAACACGGTCTTTATGGCTCTTGACACAATGCAGGATTATCTTGCACTTGACACAAAAGTCCATGAAGTCGCAATAATTACAGATGATTACAAGTTGTCATATGAAGTGTCAAATGAAACATCAAAGGCCCTTTTTTCAGCAGGGATAAAAGATGTCAGCAGTGAGCCGTGGGAAGTTGTGGAGCAGCAGTTTTACACAAGTATGCTGGCTGACAAACAGGGGATGATCCTTGTTTATATCATTATAATACTTGTCGTCGGAATCGGAGTGCTGAACACTGTTCTGATGTCAATACTCGAACGGACGAGGGAATACGGCGTGATGAAGGCGATGGGGACAACTCCGGCATTTATTTTCAGTTCCATTGTTCTCGAAACGGCAATACTTACGGTTTTATCAGCAATTGCAGGATTACTGATGAGTGTGCTTGCAAACTGGCCGATGAATGTTTACGGAATAACATATCCCGAGCCGGTATCTGTCGGGGGAATATTCATTGACACCATCTATTCCGAATATGTTGCAGAGGCATTTTATATGCCTGTATTTGTTATACTTTTTTCTGCAGTTGCCGCATCATTGATCCCTGCATGGAAAGCGGCTGTTGCAGAGCCGGTAAAATCAATGAGAAGTTATTAGGAGGATAAATTATGCTGCTTAAAATGGCGATCAGGAACATTTTAAGAAATAAAAGACGGTCTTTTGTCGCAGCCGCAGCAATAAGCATCGGACTTACCGCACTTATATTTGTTGACGGACTGATGGAAGGAATGACCGTGAACATGGTTAAAGCGGCAACTTCAACATTCATGGGTGAGGCACAGATCCATTATGATGGCTTTACCGATACAATGGAAGTTGAAAAAGTTATCACTGACCCTGAAACGCTTCTTAAACAGCTGGAAAATGAGCCGGAGATCAAAAGTTTTGCTCCGAGAGTGAAAACGCTCGGCATGGTGACGAGTGCCGCCAATGTCCAGTCACTTCTTCTTGTGGGAATTGATCCGCAAAAGGAAAAAGAACTTTCAAAAATGGATGAAGCGTTGATAGAAGGTGAATATATTTCCGATAGTTCCGAAAAGGGAATAATGATCGGTCAGGGGCTTGCAGATATTCTTGAAGTTACAGTAGGTGACAGACTCGTCATAACTCTTGCTCAGGCACATACTGGTGAAATGGCCCAGGAGATGATGAGGGTAAAAGGGATATTTAAGCTCGGAACAAGAGAGTTTGACAGGTCCATGGCGTTCATTCCTATCGAAAGGGCAAGAGTAATGCTCGGGCTTGAGGGAGCTGTGCACGAGATCGCAGTGAATTTTAAAGACCATAAGAAAACATGGGAGAAAAATCTGCCGATATGGACAAAGTATTCAAACAATGGAAATAAATTTGAGAACTGGATGCTGCTTATGCCTGAAATGGATGCAATGCTTTCGATGTCTGCATATTCAAAATATATTGTCGGTTTTATTCTTTTTCTGCTTGTCGCCGGAGTAATAATAAACACACTTTTTATGTCAATTTATGAAAGGATGTTTGAGTTCGGCGTAATGAGAGCGATAGGAGCAAAACCTGTTTATACCGGGACTCTCGTTGTTTTTGAATCTGCAGTGCTTGCTGTCGTGTCAACGATTCTGGGAATAATTTCAGCCCTTCTGCTCAATCTGATATTTTCAAAAGTTGGAATAGACTATACCGGCACTGAATTCATGAGTGTTGCCATGACCGAATTTGTCTATCCTGTGATGACAGTAGAACAGTACACTTCTTTTCCTGTCTCTTTGATAATATTTACAATGATAGTTTCAATATACCCGGCGTGGTATGCGGCAAAAATAAAACCGGCTGTTGCAATGAAAAAAGGAACAAAATAAATTTAGGAGGAGATAATGGATGTTATAAAAGTTGAAAATGTAATCAGAACCTATAAAACAGGTGAGATCGAAGTTCACGCATTAAGAGGCGTTGACCTTACGATAAGAAAAGGTGAATTCACAGCAATTGCAGGACCTTCCGGCTCAGGTAAGACCACCTTGCTCAATATAATCGGCGGACTTGACACTCCAAGCAGCGGAGATGTTGTGCTCGGGGGAAAACTTATCAGCAAAATGAGCGGAAGCGAACTTTCAAATTTCAGAAGGGACCATGTAGGATTCATTTTTCAGAGTTACAACCTGATACCGGTACTTACAGTTGAGGAAAACATTGAGTTCGTGATGCTTCTTCAGGGTGTTGAAAGATCACTCAGGTCTAAAAAAGTTAAGGAAATACTTGAGGTTATCGGCTTGACTGGCAGCCACGACCGTCTCCCTTCCCAGCTTTCTGGCGGTCAGCAGCAGAGGGTTGCGGTAGCCCGTGCCATTGTTTCCGAGCCGGACATAATTCTTGCCGATGAGCCGACAGCAAATCTTGATTCAGTCACCGGCTCAGCACTTCTTGACATGATGAAGAAACTCAATGAGGAAAAGGGGATAACTTTCATTTTTTCAACGCATGACAAAATGATAATGGAACGGGCAAAGCGGCTTGTAAAACTTCATGACGGGAAAATTCAAAGCGATGAGACAAGGTAAGATCTTAATTTTATTTGTTTTTATTTTTTCAGTAATTGGTTTGCTGCAAGCTGAGGAAGGTTCGTTTGAGATAGATCTGAGAGGTTACTCAAACACCAATCTCATGTTCTACCGCATTCCTGACGGGTATCAGGCATTCGGAATTGAAAAAGGGACATATTTTGAGTTTTCCAACATTACAAGGGCGGCACTCATTTCAACTCCTGCAGAATGGGTGACCGTGGAAGTTGCTTATTCGATCGCTCCGTCTGTATCAGATCTTAACCGGCGTGCTCTTGCATTCAATGAGCCGAGCGTTGACAGATACCGGCTGATAGATGTTCCTGAATTAATTAGCGAATATGAATACGGCAGTGTTTCTCAGAATATTG
Source organism: bacterium (assembly GCA_017997475.1). GTDB lineage: Bacteria > UBP6 > UBA1177 > UBA1177 > UBA1177 > JAGOEX01. The sequence goes on along the minus strand of JAGOEX010000173.1, from coordinate 2,188 downwards.
ACAGAGTGACTGCACAGTTTCGGACCCCGTTTGCCGACATTACTGCCGGAAGACAGGCGATATCTTTTGGAAGCGGAAGGTTTTTTAATCCGACAGATGTTTTTTCACCATTTTCGTATCAGTCACTCAACAAAGAGGAAAAGACAGGAGTTGATGCTCTGAGGGTTCAGGTTCCGATTGGAAAAATGAGCGAAATTGATCTTGGATATGTAATCGGAGAGGAAGGAAACTGGAAGAAAAGTGCTGCTTTCATCCGTGGAAAGTTTGATCTGAAAGGGACAGATCTTTCAATAATTGCAATGGAATACAAGACTCATTTTATGACAGGGATTAACATAAGTTCATCAGTAAAAGGGGCAGGGGTGTGGCTTGAGGCGGCATATACTTTCTCAAACCTTCTTGAAAAATATGATAATGATAATGATTTCTTCAGGATCTCAGCAGGTGCAGATTACTATTTTTCAGGCGATTTCTATCTTTTCGGGGAATACCACTATTCTTCGGCAGGGACAATTGACAAAAAGGATTATCTTTTTAATTCACGAACAAAAGAGAGCGCGTACAAAGACGGAGGTGTCTATCTTTTAGGTGAGCACTATTTCGCACCCGGTTTCAGCTGGCAGGTTCATCCGCTTGTTTCATTATCGTTAGCGGTTTTAATGAATCTTACAGACCCTTCTGCCATGATAAGCCCCAAGATCTCGTTCTCACTTGATGAAAACATAATGGTTGACATCGGAGCATCAATAAATGCAGGAAAAAGGATAAAGAACAGCGAACTTGAAAGCGAGTTTGGAGCATACCCCGATTTTTACTATCTGAGTGCACGGCTCTATTTCTGATAAACACCTGTTCCGGCCATTAAAATTGACATGACTTTTCACTGATATAAAATCAGCTGTTATCGGTTTTATTCACTTTTGAAGAGGTTAAGATGAAAGATCCAAGAATTGTAAAACTGGCAAAGAATCTGGTGCGTTACAGTACAAGCGTTAAAAAAGGGGACAATGTTCTCATTGAGTTCAAAGACCACTGGCCGCTTCCTCTTGTTCATGCGTTGATCGATGAGATAAAGAAGATCGGTGCAAGGGCATTCGTCACTTACAACGACACACAGCTTCAGAGAAAGTCACTTCAGCATGCTGATGACAAATGGTTTGAAACAATGGCTGAAATCGATCTCCTGCGAATGAAGAAAATGCAGGCGTTCATTGCGATAAACGGTCGCGATAACAGTTATGAGCTTGCCGATGTTCCGCCTGAAAACATGAAGAAATATATGGAAAAATATGCAAAACCGGTTCACTTTGAACAGCGTGTAAAGCACACGAACTGGTGTATTCTCGCTTTCCCGAACCCGAGTTATGCGCAGGCATCTTCAATGAGTTCTGAAGCATTTGAAGATTTCTATTTCAATGTCTGTACGCTCGATTATGCAAAGATGGATAAGGCAATGGATCCATTGAAGAAACTTATGGATAAAACCGACAAGGTTCATATCAAAGGTCCGGGCAGAACAGACCTCAAATTCTCGATTAAAGGACTTCAGGGTGTCAAATGTGCCGGCAAATATAACATTCCTGACGGTGAAGTGTTCACAGCTCCTGTTAAAGACAGCGTAAACGGAGTGATCGAATATAACACACCAACTGTTTATCACGGAATAAAATTCGACAAAGTGATCCTTACCTTCAAAAAAGGGAAGATCGTAAAGATAGAAGGGAGCAATGTCGAAAAACTTGAGCACATTTTCAACACTGATGAAGGGGCAAGGTATGTCGGTGAGTTTGCAATAGGTGTTAATCCTTATGTCACAAAGCCGATGGTTGACATCCTTTTTGACGAAAAGATCTGCGGATCGATCCACTTTACACCCGGCGCGACCTACGATGAATGTGATAACGGAAACAGATCGGCAATTCACTGGGACCTTGTTATGATCCAGACCCCGGAATACGGCGGCGGCGAAATTTATTTTGACGACAAACTTATAAGAAAAGACGGGTTGTTCGTTGTCAAGGAACTTCTCCCCCTGAATCCGGAAAATCTGAAATAGATCAGTTTATATATATCTGCTTGATTTTCTTGTGAATTATCGCTTTTTCACCATTGCCGAGCTTTGAATCATTCAGACGGTATAAACCGTATTTTGTTATGACCTGCTGCAATCTGCCGATGTATTCTTCTT
>JAGOEX010000172.1 GCA_017997475.1 bacterium | reverse complement strand
TACAAAGGACACCAATACGGGAAACGACGGCTAAAAAGGCAACACAGGCAACACAGGGAACACCGGCAACACAGGCGACACCGGCAACACAGGCGACACTGGCGACACTGGCGACACTGGAAACACTGGCAACACAGGCAACACTGGCGACACAGGCAACACAGGCAACACTGGTGACACCGGAAACACCGGCGACACTGGAAACACAGGTAACACAGGCAACACTGGTAATACGGGCAATACTGGTAATACGGGCAACACCGGAAACACCGGCGACACAGGCGTGACGCCCGACTATGAATTGAGTTTTACCGGTGTGATAAATACCGCAGATTCCACAAATAAGACAGGCGGAACAGGCACTGCCGGTTTCAGTTTTAAAGCCACCGACTATGTTTACACGACTCAGAACCTGATGTATATAACAACCCCTTTTGCAAATACTGAAACTCAGACTCCAACATATTCGATCACATGGATAGAACCCCTTTCGGGAGGCATCAGCACAACAATAAAATTTTTCGCAATCTATATTCCGCAGAGCCAGAACAATGGAGAATATCCTTCCGGCGGCACAGGATCAATGGTCATATTCGGGGACCTTCAGCAGGGAAGCAGCGAATTTACACTTAAATGCGTAAGGGCAATAGGAGATGACACCTATATGGATTACGAAAAATCGGGAAACAACTTAACTGTTATTGCTGAAGGAAATCTTGCTGAACCAGCTCCGGGAAGCGGATTTACCGTCTGCACCGACTGAAAACAGCGACCCTGTCTATTCCGTTGTAATCTTTTTTTATTTTGTGAAGTTCAATTTTTCCGTAAACATCTTTAATGAACTTTGATCCTTCAAATCCAAGTTCAACAGCAATGATTCCGTCATGATTTAAATATTCACCCGCCTCATTTAAAAGCTTTTCGGTGAATTCAAAACCGTTATCTCCTCCAAAAAGTGCGTTATCAGGTTCGTATCTGAGGTCATTTTTTGCAAATTCCGCCATATCCTTTTTTGAAAGATATGGGGGGTTTGCAGTTATCACATCATACTTTTCATTAACATTTTCAAACAGATCGCTCTGAATAAGCTTAATATCATCTCTTTGAGGAAAAAGTTTTCCAACATTTACAGAGGTCACATCCAGAGCATCTTTAGAAATATCTGACATCGAAAGATCGCAGTCAATAACTCTCAGAATGCTGAGTCCCACACAGCCGCTTCCACAACAGATATCAAGCACCGCCGGCATTTTCTCATAACTTTTCAGATGGGTAATTGCTTCCATAACAAGAAATTCTGTTTCAGGTCTCGGGATCAGAACGCGGCTGTCAACATAAAAAACATCTTCAAAGAACGGTTTTTCATTTATAATGTAAGCAACAGGTTCAAAATTTATCCTTCTTTTTAAAAGTTCCGCAAATCTTTTTTCATCAACAATATCTGTCGAATCATTTGCTTTCATTAAAAGATCAAATCTCGAAAGATTCAAAACACGGGAGAGCATGATCTCTACATCGAGCCGCGGAGAATCGCTTATGTTTTCAAGCTCTTTAGAATATTTGAGGATTAAATTACTGATCGTCAGAGTCATTTCCGAACTCTTCGACACTGCGACCCAGCAGGAGCGCATTCTGATAATTTACAAGAGGATCTATAAGCATGTCAAGGGATCCTTCCATAATGTCATTGATCCTATAAAGAGTAAGCTTTATGCGATGATCGGTAACACGACCCTGCGGAAAGTTGTAAGTCCTTATTTTTTCTGATCTGTCTCCACTTCCTACAAGCGATTTCCTCTTTGAACTTATTTCCTTTTCAGCTTTCTCCCTTTCCATCTGGAGAACTTTTGATTCTATTATTTTCATTGCCTTGACTCTGTTCTGGATCTGACTTCTTTCATCCTGCATTGCAACAACGATCCCTGTCGGCAGGTGCGTTATTCTTACAGCACTGTCTGTCTTGTTTACATGCTGTCCACCGGCACCACTCGCTCTGTAAATATCTATTTTCAGATCTTTTTCATCAATAGTCACTTCATCAATTTCATCAACCTCGGGCAGAACCGCAACAGTTATCGCCGATGTATGCACCCTGCCTTGCGATTCTGTCACCGGAACACGCTGTACCCTGTGGACGCCCCCCTCATATTTAAGCCGTCCGTAAACATCTTCACCGGTTACAATTGATATTACTTCCTTTATTCCGCCCCCTTCCATCGAACTCATTGACATGACTTCTACTTTCCACCTTTTCATTTCGGCATAGCGGCAGTACATTCTATAAACTTCTCCGGCAAAAAGAGCCGCCTCGTCTCCTCCTGTTCCCGCCCTTATTTCAAGGATCGCATTCTTTTCATCAAGAGGATCTCTCGGTATCAGAAGAACATTCAGTTCTTCATAAAGCCGGTCGTATTCAGATTCCAGATCAGGAAGCTCACTTCTTATCATTTCAACAAGATCGGGGTCCTTCTCAGAAGCAAGCATCTGTCTGTGTCCTGACATTTCATGTTCAAGTTTAGTCCATTCAAGAAATTTATCTGATACTTTTTTCAGGTGCTTGTATTCCTTCATCATTTTTGTATATTTTTTCATATCTGATGTAGATTCAGGCCTAGAAAGCTCCCTCTCCATTCTCAGATAACTTTCATATACTTCGCTGAGTTTGTCTCTTATATCAAGCATCTCGCCCCCGGTAAATAAAAAAATCCCGCCAACTCCTTACAAGAATTGACGGGAATTAAAAAAGCCGGACCGCTATTTTTTGGTGTAGGTGTCCCTTTTGTATTTTGCGTTGAATTTTTCAATTCTTCCGGCGGTATCAACTATCTTTGTTTTGCCGGTGTAGAAAGGATGACAGCTGGAACAGATTTCTATGTTGTAGCCCTCTTTTTTGGTTGAACGGGTTACAATTTCCGCACCGCATGAACATTTAACTGTTATCACTTCAAGCTTCGGATGTACTTTGTCCTTCATCGTAATCTCCTAAAATAATTAGAGAACAAAAACCGGATGAATGGTATTCATGACATTGTAAAAATCAAGATTTATTTAAAAATGAACTCTAAGATGCTGAAATCACTATTCTTTCATATAATCGTAATATTCGTTTCCAAGGTGTGTGATAAGCTCTTCGCCCATCATGAACCTCAAGGTGTTTTTCATTTTTGTCTGCTGAATGAAGATGTCATGTTCAGGGTAGAGACCTTGTGCAACCATCGGTGATTTGAAAAAGAAGCTCATCCATTCCTGAATTCCATGAAAACCGGCACGGGCCGCAAGATCAATGAAAAGAACTGTGTCAAGAACGACCGGAGCGGCAAGTATTGAGTCTCTGCAGAGGAAATTAACCTTTATCTGCATCGGCATTTCAAGCCAGCCGAAAATATCGATGTTGTCCCATGCTTCTTTTGCGTCTCCTCTCGGCGGATAGTAGTTGATACGGACTTTGTGATAGAACTTGCCGTAAAGATCCGGGTAATTTTCCGGCTCAAGGATCGTGTCAAGAACAGAAAGTTTTGAAACTTCCTTGCTTTTAAAATTCGCAGGATCATCAAGAACTTCACCGTCGCGGTTGCCCAGAATGTTTGTTGAGAACCATCCCGAAAGACCCAGCATTCTTGTCTTGAAACCGGGGGCAAGTATTGTCTTCATCAATGTCTGTCCTGTCTTCCAGTCCTTTCCTGCTATCGGAACATTGTTCTTTTCAGCAAGTTCCTGGATCGCCTTGATGTCAACTGTGTAGTTGGGAGCGCCGTTTATGTAAGGAAATCCCATTTTCAGTGCGGCATAGGCATATATCTGGCTCGGAGCGACTTCAGGATGATTATCATTAAGAGCTTTTTCAAATGCTTCAAGAGTTTCATGAATTTCACATGGTTTGTGATACGCTTCAGTTGATGCATTCCAAACCATAACAGCTCTTGAGCACCCCTTTTCAGCCATGCACTTTTTCATGTCATCCATAAGCTGATTGGCAAGATCCATGTGATTCTTGCCTTTTTTAATGTTTTTCCCGTCCAGATTCTTTACCCAGTCGTGATAGAAAACAGCACTCATCGGTTTTATCGCCTTCATTTCCTCTTTTACTGGCTCAAGATGTTTGGGAAGAACGACATCTGCCTTCTTTGCGGCTTCGTACATATCGTCTTCAAAAATGTCCCAGCCGGCAAATTCAAGTGCATCAATCGATGCGAGTGAAACAAATTCTTTAATAAGAGGTGATTTGTTTTCTGTTCTCTTGCCAAGACGGATGTGGCCCATCTGTGTTACTGAACCGATCGGCTTTGAAAGACCTTTTCTGATATTGAAAATACCAGCAAGAACTGTAGAAGTAATGGCTCCCATACCGGGAATGAACACCATAAGTTTGCCCTCTGCGGGCTTAATTGAACGCTTCATGAAAATCCTCCGGAAAAATAAGTTTATGTAAAAAATCACAAAACAAAAAAGCGGGACAAGATAGCAATTACCGTGCCTGGCGGAAACATTAGTGATTTTAAATCCATAAGTCAAAGAATTGTTATCTGTCGTAAGAACAATTTGAATTTGCCGGCAAAGTGTAAAAAAATTTTACAACGACTTAAACGACTCCTCCTATTGACTTTATTGAATCGGTTTTTATATAGACCTCTGATTTTTAACCTGTGCGGAGGAAATTATGGCAAAGAAAAGTTTTAAGGCGGAAACAAAGAAGCTTCTCGATCTTATGATCAATTCAATTTACACAAATCGTGAAATTTTTCTTAGAGAACTTATTTCAAACTGCTCTGATGCGATCGACAAACTCAAGTTCAAATCGCTGACCGCTCCTGAATTAATAAAGGATGGCGGTGATTTTGAAATATGGATAGAGACGGACAAAGAGCACAAAACACTCACCATAAGCGACAACGGCATCGGAATGACTCATGACGAAGTTGTTGAAAACATTGGAACAATTGCAAAAAGCGGGTCAAAAGAGTTCTTTGATAAACTTTCGGAATCTGAAAACAACAAAAATGCTGAGGAGCTTATAGGGCAGTTCGGTGTCGGTTTTTACAGTGCGTTCATGGTTGCTGAAAAAGTGAAAATAAGAACAAGGTCGGCTCAAGCTGAGTTGTCTGAAGGAGTTATCTGGGAATCCACCGGAGACGGAAATTATACAGTTGAAAAAGCTGAAGTTGAAAAAAGAGGAACAGAAATTACCCTTTATCTCAAAGAAGATGTTTTAAAAGAGATCCACCTTCTTGATCACGATGAACTTGAGGAACTTGTGACAAGATACAGCGATTTTATAAGATATCCGATAAAAATGAATGTTGAAAAGGAAACTGTCATCGAAGAAAAGACCCTGAACTCAATGAAACCGATATGGAATAGAGAAAAATCAGATGTAACAGAAGAAGAATACAAGGAATTTTACAGACACGCGTTTCATGCTTACGATGAACCGGTCGATGTGATCCACACAAAAGGTGAAGGAACAGTTGAATATACCGCTCTCATCTTCATTCCGTCTCAGATCCCGTTCAACTTCTATTCAAGTCATTTTGAAAGGGGGATGAAACTCTATTCAAAACAAGTTTTCATCATGGATAAATGCAAAGAACTTGTTCCGGAATATCTTGGATTTATTAGAGGAATCGTTGACAGCCCCGATTTTTCACTAAATATTTCAAGAGAAATCCTCCAGCACTCTTCTCAGCTTAAAGTGATCTCAAAGAACCTTGAAAAAAAGATTTTAGGCGCATTGAAATACATGCTTGAAAACGACCGTGAAAAATATATTAAGTTCTGGAAAGAATTCGGAAAAGCGATCAAAGCCGGAGTTTATTCAGATTACGGCATGAACAGAGACAAACTGCAGGATCTTCTCATGTTTGAATCTTCTCACAGTGACGAGC
>JAGOEX010000171.1 GCA_017997475.1 bacterium | reverse complement strand
AATGCAGTTTCAGGATCAAGAAGTGATTCGCTCATTATGTTTGCCCATTTCTGGGTTACAGAATCCTCTTCCTGATCAGCTCTGGAATCGCTTGCAACAGTAAACGAGAATCTGTCGCACGCACCTTTTAAAGGGGCTGTAATGAATGTGTTGACCGGAGAATAGATTGTTCCGTTGCCGACGATATAGTTGTATTTTGTTGAATGTTTGAGACCTGTTACGGTAACTTCGTTTATCCAGCCGGTACCATCCGGTCCCGCAGATGAAGTTCCATTGAACATGAACTCAAGATCAGAAAGTTCACCCACCATTGCAATTGCATCGCATTTTTCTTTGGTGTTCCATGTTATTCCCATTGCTGTGTCTGCTCGTTCTGATGAAAAAGAAAGACGGATAAACAGCGGCTCACAGTCGCTTTTTCCATCAAAAGGTCCTGCGGCGAGATAAATCGGCAGCAGAATTATTAAAAGTATTGTGTTTTTCATCTGATTCACCTCATTTTTTTTATAAACGGTTCATTTATTATCCACAATCTGTCTATGTTCTCAACAGCCATTTTTGTTATTTCGGGTTTATTCCGGTTGATGAGAAGCCGTAGTCCTTTCGCATCCATCATGAAGTGCACATCTGTGTCGCTGTCTCCTGCGGCAAAAAGAGGCCTTTTGGAAAGATCTTCAGCCGGAAGCAAAGCTGTTGTGCCGGTTATCCCGAATATCAGTTCATTCATCCAGCATCGTTTACCGATGCGGTAAGTCATCATTCTGTTATCTTTATCTCTGAATGGTCCGCACCCTTTAAGGTCATAGGTCAGTAATCCGTTTTCTGTTACATTTCTAACACCGACAACATTTTTGGGATCAATGCCGGCCCTTTTTGCAAATGTTTCAACAAGTATCTGGGGGGAAGCACTGATAATCCATACATCGAAACCGGTTTTAAAAAGTTCATCAATAAGCCACTGCATTTCAGGATATATGAGAACTTCTTCTTCCTGAACCGCTTCTTTTACCGCCTGTTCACAAAGTATCTCCAAGTCCTTCACCGAATATCCGGCAAGCAGATGCGATAAAAAAGCGTAAGCCGGCTGATAAAGATCCGGGTCAAATCCCGTAAAAGCAGCAGATCCGTCAGGAAGCGTTCCCTTTACATAAATATCCGTAAGTATTTGGAAACATTTGTGATCACTGCCTTTAATAAATCCCGATTCATCCGGACAATTTTCTTTTATGATAGTCACAGCTTCATCTGTCAGATATGGAGAAGCTTTTTTCCAGTCGGGATATTTGAAAAGATCATGCTCAAGCATCCACGAAAAGAAATAGTCACCGATATCGTTAAATACAACAGTATTGTCCCAGTCAAAGACAGCAACGGGTTTTGTCTTGCAGTTGTCACACCTGTTTTTCTCAATAAATTCAGCTATAATTGTTCTGTTATTGCCGTTCCATCCGATCGTTTTCATTGTCTCCTCATATTCAAAGGTCTAATTTTTCCCTTATCATCATAGTTGATAATGCAGTTTTTTCCATTTTTGAATCTGCCCTGACTTTGTGTCAGAAAATATTAAAAAATGGGTTGACTTTGTGTCAGATGCGGGTTATATTTGGGCTGACTTTGTGTTTTTTGTGATGGAGAATTAATGTTTATAAGAAATATTATCAATGAGTTAAAGCAATGGGCTTCAAGCGGTAGTCGAAAGCCACTTATTTTAAGAGGTGCAAGACAGGTGGGGAAAACTACTGCTGTAAAAATGTTCGCAAAAGAGTTTGACACTTTTATTTATCTGAATCTTGAGAAAAAAAGCGATCTTGAGATTTTTCAGATGAATCTGCCTGTAGAAAAATTGATGGACTATGTTCTTCTAACTAAGAACATAATACCAAAAGAAGGCAGGACGCTTGTTTTCATTGATGAGATCCAGAACAGTCCTGAGGCGGTTGCTGCACTTCGATATTTTTATGAATCACTGCCGGAATATTTCGTGATTGCCGCCGGCTCCCTCCTTGAGATAATTATGGCAAAAAACAACATAAGTTTTCCTGTGGGCAGAGTTGAATACCGCTTTATGTATCCACTCACTTTTGAAGAATTTCTGATTGCAACTGATAATGAGCAGGCATTGAAATTTTATAACACTGTTCCATGTCCAAAGTTCGCAATCCCAAAAATTATGGAACTTTTTCATATATATACAATGATCGGCGGAATGCCGGAAGTGGTTGAAAAATATATCGAAAAAGAAAGCGTATCTGATTTGAGGCCGGTCTATCAGTCACTTTTTCTAAGCTATATTGATGATGTTAAGAAATATGCATCGGAAAAAAAGGAAATTGAGATAATCCGTCATGCCATTGAAAGTGCACCTTTTGAAGCCGGGAACAGAATTAAGTTTCAGGGATTTGGAAATTCCAACTATCAGAGCAGAGAAATGGGTGAAGCACTCAGAACCCTTTCAAGAGCAATGCTGATAAACCTGATATATCCGATAACAGCTTTTCATCCACCTGCGTTGGCTGACAGAAAAAAATCTCCACGGCTTCAGTTTGTGGATACAGGATTGTTGAATTTTGCAACAAATTCACAACCTTATTTCTTCAAATTTGATGATCTTCAAAACATAAATAAAGGAAAAATTGCGGAGCATATTGTCGGGCAGGAACTGATCGGAATGGATAGTCTTTCCCCTTCAAATTATTCGTTCTGGGTGCGTGAAAAAAAACAGTCCAACGCTGAAGTCGATTTTATTGTTCAGCATCTTCACAGATTCATCCCGGTTGAAGTCAAATCAGGAGCTGAAGGGACATTAAGATCGCTTCATCAGTTTATGGATTCCTGTGACCATCCTTATGCAGTACGGCTGTACAGCGGAAAAATGTCTGTCGAAAAGGTCAGCATACCATCAGGCAGAAAATATAAACTTCTTAGTATGCCGTATTGTTTTGCCGGAAAAATTAATCAATATCTTGAATGGTTTATCGCCGGGAATGTCCCATAGGATCGAACAGTTGTCCTTTTTTGAGAAGTTCTGAAGGATAGAATGTTCCTCTCCAGATTATTCCGCCCCTGATTCCGTTTATAATTGCGGAATGAAGACAGATGAAATATGCAAGCAGATGATTTAACGGGGGAAAGATGGTGGGGATCAGAGGTCGTTTGAGGTAAATATTTAAAAGATTTATGACGATGAATGAAAGTGTCACGGTAAAAAGGGAGACGGCTTTTATCAGGATCGAATCACTTAAAAATAAGCCAAAGTAGGGGAGCATGTCAAAAAAGAACGGGATGGATGCAATTGCGGCAAGTTTTTTTCCTGAAAAACTTCCAAGTCCTGCAAAGGCAAGCCGTCCAAGACCTTCCAGAAGTTCCGGAAATGAATGATACCATGTTAAACCTATCTTTGTTCTACCGATCACAACTGAAGGTTTTCCTCCCTGCTCGATAATTTGCTGAGCCAGAACAGTGTCATCAACAACCTCCATCTTCATGTCGTGAAATCCGTTTGTTCTGTCAAACACAGTTTTTCTCACAAGGTTGAAAGCTCCTGATCCGGCCGCCTGCTTTGCTCCCGGTCTTCCTATCGTCCATGGTCTGGTGTATAAAAGTATTTCCCGCAGAACAGTTGAAGTCGCACAGTTATTTAAAAAAAAGATCTGATTTAAGATCCGGAAGCACCGCAACATGGTCAATCGAGCCGTTTTCAGCAAACAATATAACCTGTTCCAATGCACCGGTTGAAATGAAAACATCGGCATCACTGAAAAGAAGCCACTCTCCGTTTGCGATTTCAACACCTTTCTGCATCGCATGAAGCTTTCCGAGCCATCCATCAGGAAGTATTTCGATATTGACAACTTTTATCCGGGGGTCACTTTCTGCAAGTTTCTGAATTATCTGCAAAGTTCCATCGGTGCTTCTATCATTAACAACGATAAACTCAATGTTTTTATAGCTGTCGCTCAACCTTGAATTTACTGCCTGCTCAATTGTCTTTTCCTCATTGCAGGCGGTAATTATGATGCTTACTTTCGGGAGTGGGTTTGACGATTTATAATTGAATTTTTCAAGAACAGGAAGTGATCTTGATGACATATATAATGCATAACTCTGCCAGATCCAGATAATTGCTGAAATAGAAAGAGATATGAATAGAAAAAGATTGAGCCAGTTCATTTTCTGATGGACTTGAAAACCGTTTCCGCAGCTTTTTTTCGACTCATGAACTTTAGCATTAACGCACCGAGTTTATTGATGAATCTCGGCATGACTATCGCCTTGCCCTTAAAAAGTCCATTAACTGCTTCAAGTGCGGCAGGATAGCTTTCGCCAATTGTCCGGTTAACGAATTCAGACCTTTTCTGTCCGGCAACGGCAACAAATTCAGTGTTTGTATATCCCGGACAGAAGGCACTCACTTTCACTTTTGAGCCAGTTTCCTTAAGTTCTGTTGAAAGAGCCACGGAAAAGTTCATGACATATGCTTTTGAGCCACCGTATGCGGCGTAGCTTGGCATTGGATTGAATCCGGCAAAAGATGCCACATTCAAGATATAACCTGAATCTTTTTTAACCATATCCTTCAAGAAAAGGTTTGTAAGAGCGGTGAGTGTCGCAATGTTAAGCTGTATCATGCTATCAACTTTTGCGGCATCCTGAGAAATGAAGAGATCATACATCCCGAATCCGGCATTGTTTATAAGCACTTCAATATTTTCGTCTTTTGTCAGATCGTAGAGTTTCACAGCCGCATCAAAGCCGGAAATGTCCATGTCAATGATACGAACTTTGACACCGTATTTATCTGCAACATTTCTGCTGACTTCCTCAAGCTTATCCTTTCTTCTTGCAACGATTATGAGATCATACCCCTTTGAAGCAAGAATGTGGGCAAAATCAACACCGAATCCGCTTGAAGCGCCTGTGACGAGGGCTGTTACCATTGATATTCCACAGTTGCAACATAAGCCCAGTCAGAAAGATTATTTCCTGTGATCATATAAGGTCCGTCTGTGAAGAATTTAAGGTTTATGAGAGAAGTGAAAGTAAACCCTTTTACAGTCAATGACGGCCCGAAATATGCATCAAGTGTTTCAGCCAGAGCAGTATCCTGAGCGGTTGTTTCTGCAACGACTGTTGTTGTTTTATCATCAACAAGTTTGAAGTTTTTCATTACACCTGCCTTGATGGAGAACCACTCGACAGGCATTACATCAAGCCCGAGAGCCATTGTAAGATAGAATTCATCGCTCTTGGAGGTCATTTTTTCGGGGTTTGCAACATCGACCTGTTTCTGAATGTTGTCAAAATGGTAAAGGGAAAAGATCAATGCAGGGTGAATTCTCATCCAGCTTACCGGCTTGATCACAGATGCCGCCTTGAAGTTCCAGAAATATGAATCATGCTGGATCTTTGCTATCTTATCGCCATTGTTGTCAAGAACATATTCATGTACCGGAAGCACTCCGAAACCTGTTCCGATAACGATGTCTGAATACTGTGTAGCTTTGAAACCGGCTCTCCCGAAAATTGAAAAATCGGCATTTCCGTTATATGTCGTAGTTCTGTCATATTCGAAAGTTCCGACAGCTTTTTCAGTCATCCACTGGAAATTGATGGCAAGACCTACATCGGCAAAAAGTTTTGCAGTACGGAAAGTTAATGACGGATTGATCTCCATTCTATCTGTGTCGATCTTATGGCTGTTCTTCGCTCCGGTTGTGCTGTTCTCTTCATAATATCTGCCGAGAAGATATCTGAAGTTAATGCCGATAGCGATCTTATCGGTTATGTTTGCGCCGAATGCGAATCCCATTAAGTGGTTTGTGTCGGGAATTGCGGGGCCACCCGGCTGAAGGTCGCCCATTATCTCTTTTATGTCAATCATGCTTCTTGTGTTGCCATGCTCATACCATGCCGCAGCAA
>JAGOEX010000170.1 GCA_017997475.1 bacterium | reverse complement strand
ACTGTTCCTGTTTCAAGGTCGGTTCCGTTAATTGTGTAGGTTATTGATCTGTCTGTCATCCACGATATTTCAGAAACATATTTTTCTTTTATTTGGGTTTCGTTCATTTCAAAAAAAGTGTCAAGTGTTCTGATAAGTTCAGCTAAAACCGCTTCTGTTGTAATATCTGGGACATATTCGTTTAATGCACCGACTTTCCAGTTATGTTCAAACAGGGTTGTTTCAGGCATGAAAACATTGATCCCTATTCCGCAGACATAGAATCTGTCAACCCCGCGCTGAACGGTTTTTGCAATTATTCCGGCACATTTATTCATGTCAGCCAGAATGTCGTTTGGCCATTTTATTGATATATTTCCAGTGTCTACAAACTTTTTCACTGCCATCTGTGCTGAAAGGGCAATCCTTTGCGGAATGAGATTCAACGGCTCTGATCTATCCAGTTTCTCAAAAAAAGAAAGGTACAGATTCCCGTTATCTGGGGAAAACCACGATTTGCCGTTTCTGCCGTAACCGCCACTTTGCAAGTCAGCGACAACTATTCCGCGATTCACCCCTTTTTCAATAAATTCAATGGCTTTATCCATCGTTGAAGAAACCTCGCCAAAATGGTAAAACCCCGAAAACCTGTTCTTTGGAATAATGTATTCTTTCATTTTTCCCCCAAAAAATACAAGGACAAGCTGAATATCATAGAAAAAACCGGGTTTGTCAACTTGTAAAAAAATTCACAAAAATAGTGCTTTAAAATATTGCTTATGGGAAAAGGATTTAATATTATTACACGATTTTATGAGCCGAGGGGAAATGCACCGTTTTTTTATATTTATTTCGATTCTATTTTTTTCAATCAATGCATATTCAGAAAACAGCGAAGTGTTTGTAAATGCTGATATTTTGAACATAAGAACCTATCCCACCACAAATTCCGCTAAAACTGTGCTGGCATACAGAGGTGACATTCTGATCATTTTTGAGAGTAAAAAAGATTCCGAAGGGAAAGAGTGGATAAAAGTTGCTCTAAAAAAGAAATCATCTGAAGCCGTCGGCTGGGTTCTTGCCGAATACACCGTTAAAACAAGAGCAAGTTTGTTAAATCAGATATACAAAGATCTCGATTATTCTCCTCAGAATAAAACTGATGGATACAAAAACAACCCTAAAGTGAAAGTTAAAGGAATATATCTCACCCGCTATTCTTCAACTCCTACCCGGCTTAACCACTTCTTTAATCTTGTGAAGGGAACAGAGATAAACGCTTTCGTAATTGACATCAAGAACGAAAGGGGCAACCTGCTATTCAGGAGTGAAGCGGCTGCAAAGCACAATCCTGCCGGCAATAAATCGCTGATCTACAAAAGCAGGGAATCCATCATTGAACAGATAGAAAAAGCAAAAAAGAACAATCTCTACCTTATCGCAAGAGTTGTGACATTCAAAGATGACGACTATGCAAAGAATAATCCCGAGTCTGCAATTTTTGATAACGAAACAAAGGACACATATATCGACAGAGACAAACAGAGATGGGTTTCACCGCACAACCGCAAGTACTGGGAATATCTCATAGAACTCTGCAAAGAAGCGGCAGATCTCGGATTTAATGAGATCCAGTTTGACTATATCAGATTTACCGACTGGAAGACAAACCTCGATTTCAGAAATACTGAAAGGGAGTCAAAATCACTCGCAATTCAGCGGTTTTTGAAATATGCAAGAGAGGAATTGAGCAAAAAAGAGATCTATGTGAGTGCCGACATTTTCGGACTTGTCGCTTCGGCAAGCGATGATCTTAATCTCGGTCAGTACTGGGAAGGGATAAGCAATGTTGTCGATTTCGTTTCACCGATGATCTATCCGTCCCACTTCTCTTACGGTTTCGGTGGAATTCCCATTCCTGACACAGAACCGTATAAGATCGTTTATATTTCAGCAAGAGATTCAGTCGCACGGAATAAAAATATCGAAACACCTGCGATAATCAGGCCGTGGATACAGGATTTTACAGCTTACTGGCTTAAAGGCCACATCAATTATGAAAAACAGCAGCTCACAGACCAGATCAAAGCACTAAGCGAACATGGAATAGACGAATATCTTCTGTGGAATCCCAAAAATCAGTATAAGTATTTGAAGTAAGATTAGTTATGGCTGGTTTGGGTTTCCATCTTTTTTAAAAGAACGGAAAAGAGTCGCTGCATTTCAACAAGTCCGCTCGTTTTTGAGTTTTTTCCTGTTCTTGCACCAATTTCAAGAAGAGCATCGACGATTTTCCAGTCATATTTTAATTGCGATAGCTCATCATCCTTGATTTTGCGAAGTTCATCAGCAGCGTTCTTCCACTGATCTACAACAGCTTGCATCTGCTCCTTTGTCAAACTCATTTTAATCCAAGTATTTTTTCAGATTTAGTAATTATTTCCGGCTCTTCCTTTAATTCCGCCAATATTTCAAGATGTTTCATGATATAAATTCTGTCAAGCGAGGATTTTTGCTTTTTTGCAATGCCTTCCGCATCCAGCCAGTCTTTGGGGCGTGATGCAAAAGCTTTCATAATAAAAAGATCTTCAGCAGAACATATCTTTAAGCTGATACCTTTCATAAATTCAAAATTTGATGATCTCAATATCATTTCTTCTTCAAACGGTAATGCCCCAAAAGAAATATCAAGCGGAATTCCATCAGATGATTCGATAAGAAGAACACGGTTTTTAATCGAAAATTCAAGTGCGTGATCAATTCTTGCCTTGAAGTGTCCAAGTATTTTTTCTGCATAATACTGCTCGCTTCCCACCCCGGTGAGAAGAGTGAGATCAACATCGTGGGTTGTTCTCGGTTCACCGTGACACTGGTTAGCTAGACCTCCGATTATGCAGAAAGACCATCGGAAAGAATCAAAGAATTCAGTAATTTCCTTAGCCGCTTTAAAAATCAAATTCATAATCAAATCACCAAGTTTTTAAGAACTTTCCCGATTATATTTGAAAACCGTAAATAGTAAAGGATGCGTGCTTTTTAAACTTTGAAACCCCTTCTGCTAAGATCTTGTTTAATTAGGGTCTCTGTATCTTAATCATACTGAATCATCGCTCGACAATGTTTCTTTTTCCCCAATTATCTCTTTCACATCTTTTATTGCTTTGAGCTTATTAAATTTTTCAACTATAAAAAACATAGCCAAAAATAGCCACATCGTGAAACCTTTTATTTTAGGTTGTGGAATAAAAATAAAAAGAATAGGAATTATTAATAAAAACCAGTTTCTAACAAAGAAATTTTTCTGATAATATTTCAACTTCAATTTCGTTGCATCATATTCAGGATGTTCGAGTATTTTTTTTATTTCGTCCGTTTCAATTCTTTTTTTTCTTTCCCGCCATCTTTTGAAAAACTCATTTGAAATCAACAACATAAAAGAAACAGGAAAAACAATATAAATTTCACTTCTGAACATATAGAGAGAATAAAAAAACAAAATAATTACATACCAGTTCCTGTCAAAGAAACTGATCGGGTAGAAAGAATAATAATAACTATTTCTTTTCTCATAAATAATTAGATCAACAACGGTAAAGAAAAGAATTGTGACAAAAGAAACCATATATGTTTTCCCCTCACCCCGTGTCATTACACCTAATTTATATCCTTCAATTAAATTCTCACCTAAAATCTCAACGACAAAAAACAAAGTTAAAGGCCATATAATCCATCCAATTCTGTTTAACACATTCATCACTTCCTCCTACCAGAAATACGGACCAACTTCAGTAACTCACTTATATATCAGATATTTTTCCCTTATTTTTTCAAATTCTTTGCGGCTTAGTACCGCTTTTTCTTCAATTTGTTCAAACGGGGTGTTTTTGCGGATGAGATCTTCAAGTTCTTTTGATCCGGTCATGAGTTCAAAATCTTTGGAAATGACAATCTGTTTCTGATAGAGTTTCAGGAGAGTTTTCAGCAGTTCAATGCCGAGCTTGAACGCCTGATTGTTTTTTCTGTCGGTAATGCTGATCTTTATTCCGCCGCATTCTTTACCAAAATGTTTGTGAACCTTAGCTTTCGGAGTGAATCTGATCGGTTCTATTATAAGCCCGGTGAATTTTTGTTTTTTCAGTTCTTCAAACAGTTTATTCTCATCAATGAAAGGGGCGCCGATAAGCTGAAAAGGGGTGTCAGTCCCTCTTCCCATCGAGATATTGACGGTTTCAAGCCATCCAAGTTCGCTGTAAAGAAGTGCACTTTCAAGAGAGTTCAGATTGGGTGAAGGGGATACCCACGGAAGCTTGGTTTCATCAAAGAGCATTGAGCGGTTGTAGTTTTTCATTTTTACTACTGTCAGATTTGTATTAAGTTTAAAATGTTCGTTAAAAAGCACTGCAAGCTCTCCAACTGTCAATCCATATCTTGTCGCAATAGGGAATATCGAAGTGAAAAAACCTGTCAGTTCTTTTTCTGGAACAAAGCCAGAAATTTTATCACCTCCGATTATCACAGGCCTATCCATAACAATTATCTCAATCCCTGCTTTGGAGACGGTTTCCATCATATAGCCGAGAGTTGAGATGTATGTATAATATCTCACTCCTGCATCAGCAATATCATAAAGAACGACATCAATTCCCTTAAGCTGTTCCGGGAAAGGCTTTTTCGTTTTTCCATAAAGCGAAATAACCGGAATATTATCAACAGAACTGTTTTGAACAGCTTCGTCTTTATCTGTATGGAACCCGTGTTCAGGGGAAAATATCTTTTTTACTTTCACCCCGTGCTTTTTTAAAAGTTCAAGAAGAGCCACACCATCTTTATTAACAGCAGTCCTGTTTGCAAGGAGTGCAACATTTTTGTTTTTCAGATATACGAATTTTTCACAATCCATCACATCAAGGCCTGTCAGAACAGCTCCGAATGCACAAAAATGAAAAAACAGAAGAAAAAAGAAAATAAAATGTCGCATAGCCGCCTCATTTCTTGACTATAAATCGGTTGTTACTTTATAATGGACGAATGAGAGTTGCAATAATTTTGCTCACATCATTACTATTTTTATCACTTTCGGGCGAAACTCCTGTTTTTGAGCAGAAAATTATAGAAATCAGTCAGAAAAGTGTTGCAGAGGATTATTTTTCCGCGGTTTCGATTTCTGTTTTCAAAGACGGAAAAAAGATCGCAAATATTTCGGAAGGGTTTATCCATTCAAAAACTCCGGATCAGAAGATCACTGACAAAACCCTGTTTGACCTTGCATCACTGACCAAACCGATAGTTATTGTGTCTCTTTTCTTTGATCTGGAAAAAAAAGGACTTCTTGACAGGAACTGGACTGTTTCAAAGTTTTTTCCCGAAATCACAAGGGAGATAACCTTGTTTCAGCTTCTGACACATAAAAGCGGACTTTCCGCCTATGCCGATTTTTTCAAACTTGACGGCGGGACTGATCTTGAAAGCAGAAAAAATAGAATAATTAAATACATATCTGAAATTAAAAAAGTTCATCCGGACCGCTACAGCGATATAAATTATATTCTCCTTGGATTTGTAATTGAAAAGATCACAGGCAAAGACCTGAACACTTCTTTTAAAGAATTTATCAGCAGAAACTATCCTTCAATAAAATCGTTTACATACAATCCTTTGAAAAATGGTTTAAAGGTTTCACAAATTGCCGCAACTTCATATTCAGTGCCTAGAAACATTATAACTCACGGTGAAGTTGAAGATGAAAATGCCGCATATCTTTCTGGAATTTCAGGACACGCAGGACTTTTCTCAACTGCCGATGATGTTTCGCAGTTCTATTCACTTCTTCTGAAAGATCCGGTGTTTAGAAAAGTTATAACCGATCAGACCGGCTTTGATAAAAAGGAAAGTGAAAACTCAAATTTCGGAGTTGTAGCCGACACAAGTTGTTCGGGTCATCTCGGATGGAGCGGAACAGCATTTCTGATTTGCCCCGAGAATGATATTGTCATCACAATCCTTACCAACAGAACCCATTCGATAAAATATAAACCGGAAGATTTTACCAACATAAAAGCATTCAGAAGAAT
>JAGOEX010000169.1 GCA_017997475.1 bacterium | reverse complement strand
ATTTGGAAGCAAGAAGAAGTGCAAAGGGGCTGATCATTGCGATCAGGCCGTAAATGAACCACATTGTTTCAGTGTTCATTTGTGACGGGGCGGTGTCTGCGGGACAGTATTTCATGAGGAACCAGCCGGAATATATTGCTGTGACGACTTTTGTGAGAAACCACGGGAACTGTCCGATTCCCATATAGATTCCGGTCATTCCTTTGGGTGCGATCTGAGCGACCCACTGCAGAAATCTCGGCTGCCAGATCGCTTCACCGATTGTCATTATGACCAGATATGTCATAAGCGTTCCCATATTCGGTCCAAGTGCGAGAATGAAAGTGGGAGCCGCCATGATAAATGTTCCGATGATCATCATTTTATAGGTGTCTTTCTTTGCTGTCATGGCTGTGACCATCGGGGTCAGAACAAAGATAAGTATCGGATTTAAATTGACAAAAAACTCAAAGTTGTCGCCGACAAACCCATCAAAGGCCCTGCTTGTATATTGCGGCAGAGTAAGCCAGTTGTGTGCAAAAAGCGTTTGAACAGGGATCAGAACAAATATGAAGAACATGAACCTTGCATCGGTTATCGGGAAGTTTTTGAGATAGAACTTCATTTTTTCCGTTGCTGACATTTTCTCTTTTTCTTCGTCGGTTTCCTCTTTTTCAAGGAGTGTTTTATCCGGTTCATCGGCTCTTGCCTGATCAATTGCATCTTTGAGAGCTTTTTTAGTTATGAAGATCGCGACAACGGCAAGTCCTAAAACGGTAAGTATTGAATAAACCCAGAAAACTCCGCTTATTCCGAAACTTTTTCTAACAGGCGGGGAAATAAGCCCTGGCAGGAATCCGCCAAGGTTCATCAAAGCGTAAAGCATTGCATATCCCATTGCCGAAGTTCTGCTGTTTGTCAGCATTTTTACACCCGAATATGCCGCCGGCATCAATGTCATTCAACTTGATATATTCATTGAAGAATAATGCCAGAAGCCCAACGATCCCGAAATAGACAAGACCCTCGATCACATAAGAAATATTAAGCCCAAGTAATGGCCTTGAAGTCTTTCCAAGATCAAGGAACGGCTGGATAAGTTCTTTCACCATCGAATCTTTTTTCTGCTCTGTGTTAGTTTCCATTCTTTTACTCCGCAAAAATTAAAAAGCCACATCATTTTAAAAATTTTTCAGAAAAAAGCACTTATTAAGTTGACAGATCACTCATAAACTGATCAAACACGCCTTATTTTGACTCTGTACTCTCTTTCAAGTATATATTACAGTTTTGTTGATTTGTGTGATACGGGGATAAATTGGACTTCTATCTTGCTCCACTTGCGGAAATAACTTCAAAGGAATTCAGGGCGCTTTGTTATGAGGGCGGTGCTGATATTTGTTACAGTGAGATGATAAGTGCAAAAGCTGTGACGCTTAAAAACAGGAAAACTCTGACTCTTTCCGAGCTTGAAAGCGGAGAAAAAAAAACATATCTGCAGTTCTTCGGATATGATCCCGACACAATGAAACAGGCGGTGGAGATGATCCTTTCAAAAGTGACCCCTTTCGGAATCGACATAAATGCCGGCTGCCCTGTGAGAAAAGTAATCGCAAACAGGTCAGGAAGTGCGCTGATGGCAGATCCGAAGCGGCTTGGCGAAATTGTAAAAGCGGTGAGATCTGTAACTGATCTTCCCCTTTCAGTGAAGATCAGAAAAGGGTTTAAAACTCCGAATTATCTTGAGTGTGCAAAAGTGATCCAGGATAACGGAGCTGATCTTCTGATCGTTCATCCTCGGCTGCAACCCGAAATGTTTTCAGGGACTTGTGATCACAAAGTTACGATTGAACTTGCGAATATTATGAAAATTCCGGTAATCCATTCAGGCGACATAAAAAAACCGGAAGATCTTGAAAAATTCAAAGGGACGAATATCTCAGGGATCATGGTAGGAAGAGGAGTTCTAGGCGCTCCATGGGTCTTTGATCAGCTCAAAGCCAGATTTGTCAGCGAAGAAAGAAAAAAAGAGATGATCGAAAAACATTTCAGATACTACATTTCACTCGGCAACAGCAAGTTCGCTCACACGATGATAAGACGGCACGGCTCATGGTACTCGACCGGAATGAACGGAAGTCCCGAATTCAGGAACAGGATCTTTGCCAGATCCACAAAGATAGAAGAGGCAATTGAAATGGTAAGGGATTTTTTCAGTATAAATATATGAAAAGAATAGTAGGACAGAGCGAAACTGCTAAAAAAATGAGACGGTTTCTTCAGTATGCAACCAAAAAAGGGACATATCTTATCGGAGGTGAATCGGGGACGGGAAAAGAGTTTCTTGCATCCCTGATGATAAAAAAGCTCTATGAAAACGACGACCGTGAACTGATCGTGAAAATAAAAAGACCTGAAGATCTCAGCAGAGACGGACGGATCTATATTACTGAAAACAGAGATATTTTTGACGCCGTTTCCAAGGTGGTCTCATCTTCTGTTTGGATAGAGCCGCTAAGAGAAAGACAGATAGATATAGCAGAGCTCACAGAATATTTCATCACCGAAGCAAAAGTATCTTCAGACAGATGGTACACACCTAAATCGATGAAACTGCTCGTTGATTACTGGTGGCCGTACAACATCCGCGAACTGAAAAGAGTTGTTACTACAGAAGATGGTTACAAGCTTCTTCCGTATGCCAATATGAAAAAAATACTTTCAAACTACAGTGCAACAGAGATCGTTTCGATAAAGATCGAGAGTTTCTGGGGCGAACTCGGTGAAAATGTTAATCCCGGTAAATTTTACCAGCTTTTTATCGATTCAATAGAAAGGGCTTTCATAAAGTCTGCCCTTAAACAGTGCGGCGGCTCTGTCACAAAGACATCTCAGCTGCTTAAGATCCACAGGAACACCCTTGCCCAGAAAATGAAAAAGTTCAGGATAAAAAATGTTTAGAAACATATATCCTATTGTAAACATTAAGAATAAACAGATGTTCAATGAAGATTTCGTGACCAGATGCCTGAAGCTGTGTCCTGAATATCTGCAGATCAGAATGAAAGATGCACCTGTTGAGGAAATATGCAGTGTTTCAAAAAAAACGGTCTGGTTGAGAAACCATCTAAATTCAAAGACTAAAATAATAGTTAATGATTCAGTTGATGCCGCTGTTTTTTCAGGGGCTGATGGAGTCCATCTTGGACAGACGGATGATGTTCTTTACGGGTTGAAGCAGAAAAACCATGGCTTTACTGTAGGATATTCGACTCACACCCTGACCGAAGTTGTCAAAGCTAACGATCTGCCGGTAGATTATATAGGATTCGGGCCGGTCTTTAAAACAGTTACAAAAACCCAGGATTATACTGAAGTATTTGAATTTGTTGCTGAAGTTGCAAAAATATCAGCTCACCCTGTTGTTTTTATAGGTGGTATAAACAAAAGAAATATTGAATCTCTGCCGAGTGGTGATAGAATCTTTTACGCAATGGTTTCCGCTCTTGATGAAGTGTTGAACGGGGTTGATAATGCAGAATAACATAACGATAGTTGTTGTTGACGACGCACTGCAGTGCAGAAAACATCTTGAAAAAATACTGACTGATGAAGGATATTCCGTAATTCTTGCCGAAAACGGGATGGAACTTGAAGCGATACTGAAAAAAAATAACCCGAGTCTTATTCTTCTTGACATAATAATGCCGGGGATGAACGGTTTTGAAGTTATGGAACAGGTCATATCGGCAAATTGTCCGATGGGTGTTCCTGTAATATTTCTTACGGGAAATGATGACAATATGTCAAAAATTAAAGCTTTTGATCTCGGAGCAGTTGATTATATAGTCAAACCTTTCAATCCTGCCGAGGTAAGAGCGAGGGTCAATGTTCATCTGAGAAATGCCATTCAGACAAATGCCATAATTCAGAGCCAGGCATACAAATTAAGACAGATAACGGAAGCAAGGGAATCGATACTTGTAAAACCCGAAGATCTGCCCGAAGCCGCATTTTCGGTATATCATTCAGCGGTTCTTGAAGCCGGAGGAGATTTTTATGATGTTTTGAATACATCAGGGAAAAGATTTGTATATTTTCTTGCCGACCTTAGCGGACATGACATTGCCGCAAGTTATATGGTTCCTGCAATTAAAGCACTCATCAAACAGAAT
Source organism: bacterium (assembly GCA_017997475.1). Classification (GTDB taxonomy): domain Bacteria; phylum UBP6; class UBA1177; order UBA1177; family UBA1177; genus JAGOEX01. The sequence goes on along the minus strand of JAGOEX010000169.1, from coordinate 1,899 downwards.
TCACTTCCGATATATTCCGTTGATGAAACACTTTCGATGATGAACAGGGTTCTTCTTGAGATAATGGGAGAGGAGAAGTATCTTACCGGTTTTTATCTGGTCGTTGACAGATCTCTTGGGAAGATATCGTGGTCAGGAGCAGCGCATCCGCCGGCAGTGCTTGTTCCTGTCAACGGAGAGCCGGAATTCTTAAAGAGTGAAGGCGACCTGATAGGAATGTTCAGGGAGGCGAAATATCATTCCAGCGAAAGAAAAGTATCAAAAGGGGACAGAATAGTCATATTTACGGACGGTCTTCTTGAAAACGGGGAAAGCTCTCCGGTATGGACGCATAGAAAAGATGAGATCCTGAAAAAGGTTTCATCTGTATCAGAGAGCTCTTTAAACAATATGGCCTATGAACTGTTCAGAAAATTCATTCCGGAAGGGACAAAACTTCAGGATGATGTAATTGTTCTTGTTACTGAGATCTGATCAGAAACAGTTCGAATAGCCGCCTTCGCAGTGACATTCAGCCATGCATGAGCTTATCAGTACAGTGCCGTTGACATAGCAGCAGTTGAAAGATGTGTCTGACGGGAAACAGCCGCATTCGTTGTCAGGTGTTTCTTCAAAAATGTCATCATCGCTGAAGTCTTCTGAATCACTATCGATCACAGCAATATCTTCATCAGGGACGCTTTCAGCCGGATCCATTATGTCTTCATCAATAATTTCATCAGTAACAATGTCATCGTCTGATACCGGCTGTATGACCGATCCGCATACACCGGGTTTATAACTTGAACATATTCTGCCTGAGGAATGGATGCCGTAGCAGTTTGCAAAGCAGGCATTAAATACGGATATGCTGCCGTTACAGCAAACCGGATCATATTCAGGGTTTGTACCGCATGAGCAGGTTTCGTTTGTGAAACTCTCATCAAATGGATATCCGTTAAGTGAAGAAGAATCTTCATCGCTCACTTCATCATCTGTTCCCGTATTTCCGCTGTCGCCTGAATCACCGCTGTTTCCGGTGTTTCCTGTGTCACCGCTGTTGCCGGTATCGCTCATTTCTCCGGTATTACCTGAATTACCCGTATCTCCTGAATTGCCGGCATCACTTTCCTTTTGTTCTTCATCTGAAAGCTCTTCGGGAAGATAGTCTTCTCCATTGGTTCCGCTTTTTTCACTGTCGCCGAGATTTATGAATGTGCTGCAGGATGGGAGAATAAACATTAGAAGCACTGTGGTAAAAAGAAACAGTTTATTCATTGATAAGCTCTCTTATCTCATTTTTCCTATAACCTTCAGGGAAAACTTCAAGATATTTTCTGCAAAGCGAAAGGTCTGATCCCTCTATTTTTTTCTGTGCTTTGCAACCCTTTATCATAAGTTCTTCTCTATAAACTCTGCTCGAATCCATGATCTTTTCACTGCCTGATATCATCGACACCATTTCATTGTACTGTTTTCTGCTTTCGTGGAGCCTTACAGCTTCAAAAAGTGCTTTGTCTTTTTCTTTTCCGCTTTCCATTTCCATCATGAAAAGTTGCAATGCCGCCCCTTCGTTGCCTGAATTCAGAGCTTCTCTACCCTGGAAAAGGAATGACTGGCCAGGAGTAATATTGAGTTTCGGTATATTAATTGTTTTAGGTATGCGCGACTTATTAGCTGTCGATACATCCAGTTTTTTTACGACAGCTTTTTCAAGCTCAAAAACTCTTTCCATGTTTGCAGAAAGCTGGAACTGTGAATCATCCGATCCGTCAACAACTTCAACCAGACCTTCAATGACATTTACTGAAAAAGTTCCGTTACAGTTGTCAAGAATGAATGATGTGCCAAGGACTCTCACCATGAACCGGCCGTTTACAGTTACTCTGAAATCATTTCCGCTTACGACATCAAACTTTG
>JAGOEX010000010.1 GCA_017997475.1 bacterium | reverse complement strand
TATGCACCGTTTTTTAGTCGCACATTATCTAAAACATATCCGCGAAGAGCAAAATCCTTTAAAACTTGAGTAGCCCAGCGTCTGAAATTTGTAGCCCTTTCTGAATTTATTCTATACCCAAGAGCAATAATCGCCTCTAAATTGTAATGCTTCGTGTTATATTGTTTGCCATCATCGGCAGTTATTAGGAAATTCCTAACAACTGAATTCTCCTGTAATTCATTCGTAGAAAAAATGTTTCTCAAGTGTTCGTTAATCGTCGGTATTCTAACATCAAACAGTTTTGCGATCAGCTTTTGAGTAAGCCAAATATTTTCATCTTCTACTCTTACCTCAATACCGTCTTCACCTGCCTGAATAGTAAATATCAGGAATTCAGCAGTTGAATTGCGAATGATCAACTGTTTTTCTGCTTTATTTCGTGCTTTTTCTTGTTTATCTCTGCTCATATTAATCTCCTCTGGTAATTCAACTGAACTATGTTAATTTTTTAAGAGTTTAAATCCAGAAAAATCTAAAAAAAGAGATGTGAACGGGCTCTCCGCCGACCTGTCCGCCGCACAGCTATGGCAGGTGGAAGGCTACTGCCCGCAGGTGGATCAGCAAAGAACCACTTGGGTAATCATAGGAAGCCATATCTACATATGTTTTTTATTGAAGAATTAATTTTAAATCTCTGAATTAAGATGACTTTTCTTCAATAGAGAGCTATTGATCCAACTCTTTAGTTTTCTTCACGATATCGATGAATTCTTCGCGAAGTCCCCATGTGTCAAGACCGAGATACTGAGTAGCTCTTGCGATGACATTGTCGTAAGATGAATTTTCCTTATATGCCGACCTTCTCAGAAGCATTGCATATTCAACAACTGCAGATGCAAACCCCATGTCTTCAGAAACTGTTGTATTATTTGAATTTATCAGCTTTTTACTCAGATAACGGCTGAAATCCTCGTTCAGATTCTTGTATCTGATCCGGAGTTCCAGCGCTTCATCCTGAGTAAAGACCTCCCCTTTCAGCACAACAGGAGGTGTCTGTGCCTGCGGAGTTTTTTCAATTTCATAAAAAGCTGTTACATAGTGACCTGCACCTATTTCACCGCCATCCTTCTTATCATTGCTGAATTCACTGTCTTCCATCAGACGGGTCTCAAAGCCGATCAGACGGTATCTTTCTACAACTTCGGGGTTGAACTCAACCTGTATCTTGAGATCCTTTGCAATGGTAAAGAGAGTTGACTGAAGTTTCTGGACAAATATCCTGTATGCTTCCTTTTCAGTATCAACATAATAATAATTTCCGTCTCCGTTGTCTGCAATGACCTGCATTATGCTGTCATCATAATCTATTATTCCAAACCCGAGAACTGTCATGAAAATATTGTTTTTCTGCCTTTGTGTTGCAACGAACTGAAGCATTTCCGAGTTATCCAGTCCCGTATTGAAATCACCGTCAGTTGCAAGAACGACCCTGTTTATGCCACCTTCAATAAACCCTTTGGCGGCTTCTTCATAGGCAAGTTCAAGACCGTTGCTTACATTTGTCTGTCCGCTTGCAATGAGAGAATCTATGGCATTATTGATAGCTGTTTTATTATCACCGCTTGTTGAGGGAAGAACGACTTTAGCCGTTGTCGAATAAGAAACAATGGCAACCTTGTCATTGGCGGTAAGACCGGTAACAAGTTTTTTGAACGATTTCTGAATAAGAGGGAGTTTCTCGGCATATTTCATTGACCCTGAAACATCGATAAGCAGAACAAGATTTTTATCAAGATTGTGAGCGGCATCGATCTCTTTTCCCTTGATCTTTATCATGACCAGATCGCGACCAGTCGTCCACGGACTCGGGCCCATTTCCATCGAATATGAAAATGGCTCGCTTCCCACAGGTTCCGGGAAATTATAGTCAAAATAATTAACCATTTCCTCAATTCTGATATCATTTTTATCAGGCATCAGATATCTTTTCATAATGTAATTTCTGACAAGAGTATATGTTGCCGTGCTATGCGGCGCTGAAAAAGTGGAAACGGGATCTTCAACTGTTTCTATGAACGGATTTTCAATTAGATCACCTATCTGCGGCTCCTCTTCATCAGGGATCTCTACATCTTCATCGGGCAGAGAGAGCTCTTCCACAAAATCATCAGTCAGTTCCAGATCGCTCTGCTCTTCATCTGTGGTCATACTGTCACCGTCATTGCCTGTATCACCTGTGTTGCCTGTGTTGCCTGTGTCACCTGTATCGCCGGTGTCGCCGGTATCTCCGGTGTCTCCGGAATTTCCGCTGTCATCCTGCGTTTCTGAATCTCCGGTATCTCCGGTGTCTCCGGAATTTCCGGTGTTGCCGCTGTCTCCGGTGTCGCCAGTTTCATTATCACTTACAGAATCTCCATAGTCACCGTCATTTTTCTCCAAATCATCTCCACACGAAACTGCAAGAAAAAAAACTGCAAAAACAATTGAAATTAAACGGATTTTTGTAAACATAACCAAATCCTCCTCAAAAAAAATTAAATAAACTCGTTCTATATAGTATACTAAAGAAGTTGTTTTTATTTAGAAAAAAATAATACTTTTTTTGTTATCGTGAATTTGAGGTGATAAATGAAAAAGAAACTTATTGTTTTAATTGTGATTCTTTTTTCTCTGGTTCTGCATGCCGAAAAACCAAAGATCGCTGTAATGTCTCTTGAAGATCAGTCAGGCAAACTCACTGAAAAAGTGAAAAACGCCGCTTCCACTCTTCTAAGAATGCAGCTCAGTTCATCTGGAGAATTCATCGTAATTGATGAAACCCGTCAGGAGAAAGTGCTCGGGGATATGATAAAGGAAATGAAAAAGGAATCATATAAAATGTGCTATGATGAAAAGTGTCAGATCCCTCTCGGACAGGCGTTAAGTGCCGACACCATACTTCGCTCAACTGTTACTGAACTCGGAGGACTTTTCATTCTCGGAGTTGAGCTCATCGATCTTGCCAAGGAAGCTGTGACAAAGGCGGCAAATGCTGAATTTGACGGTACTGAGAGCGGTATCGGTGAAGCTGTCAAGAAAGTCGTCTATGATCTTACAGTAAAAAGTGCTCAGGAATCTAAAAAGCTTAAAGATGAAGAGGAAAAAAGAAAAGCACAGATCAAACTTGAAGAGGAAAAAAGAAAAAAAGAGGAACACGACCTCAAAATGAAAAAACAGCGTGAGGCGGAAATTGAAAAAAGGAAAAAAGAGGATGCAAGAATGGCCGCATACAAAAAGGAACTGAGTGAAGCAGGGTTTAAGAGAAAATCTCTTGCACTTACTGCATTTCTTTCAGGAGCCGTACTTACAGGAACGGGTATCGGGCTTCTTGTTTATTCTGACAAACTCGATGTCATGGAACACGATGCCTATACAAATTATCTTGGCTCCATTACCGAAGATGAAGCGGTAAAACACAGAAAAGATGTTGAAAAATACCGCGATCAGGAAAAAGTTTCAAAAATAGTCGGCGGCATTCTGACAGGAGCAGGAGCGGGGCTTATTCTTACATCTATCATAACATGGAGCGTTGATTCATCAGCTGAAAAAGCGGTAAAGAAAAAATATAATATCTCTTTTTCGCTTGATCCGGTCTCAAAAATGGCTTTTCTTTCAGTAAATTTTTAGAGGTGCAACATGATAAAAATACTGAACATAATAACAATTGCCGCACTTTTTGTGATCTCATGCGGTAAGATCGGAGAATCACATCTTTGGGTTAATTTTTATGATCCGGACAGAGACAATGAAAAAATAGCGGAAATTTGCGGAAAGAAAGAATGCGGAAATGTCGATCATGAAGGGTTCGAACTTATCTGCGGAAAATGTGCAGACACAGAATACTGCTCCGTTGATCAGAAATGTACAAACGGCTGCGGTGAAAATTCGTGTGGAAAAAAAGATACGAATACATACTTCGGTATTGCACCCATAGATTGCGGAAAATGTGCAGAAGATGAAATATGCGGATTTGACAACACCTGCTCCAAAAAGGATGATATTTGTTATGGCAAGGAATGCGGAAAAGTCTATTTTCTTGATTCTGATAATGTTCAGAACCAAGTTGAGTGCGGAGAATGTACCGATGACCTGTACTGCGGAACTACGCTGAAATGCTTATCAAAGGCGGATGAGTGTGCGGAAAAATGCGGCACCATAACCGTTTCAGCTTTTGAGGGCGACATTGACATTGAATGCGGCGGGTGTGAAGGAGAATTTGCATATTGCAACACAGGAAATATATGTGCCGAAGCGTGTCAGGGAAAAGAATGCGGTACACATAAGGTGACGCTTGACTCACTTTCAGAAAAGACCTTTACATGCGGCGACTGCGGAGACGGAAACAACTACTGTGACACAGCTAATAAATGTAAGGTCGCCTGCACTGACAAGGAATGCGGAAAAGATGAGCTCGAAACATTCAGTGGATTTGAAACCTTTGAGTGCGGATCCTGCACAATTCCGGAATACTGCGACTCGACAAAGAATTGCAAAGCAGGAACTCAAGCCGGAGATGCGGTATATGATGAAAACATTGTCATTGATACAAAAACAGATCTGATGTGGCAGAGATCCAACTCAGAGATCATGACGCTTGAATCTGCAGAAGCTTACTGCACTACTGCTGAAATTGACGGATTTACAGACTGGACTCTGCCTGATATTTCAAAACTAAAAACAATTGTGAGTGGCTGTGCGGCAATACAAACATGTGAAATTACTGATACCTGCACTGATTCAACATGCACAAACGCTGATTGTGACGGATGTACGAACAATTCCGGTCCCGGACCGCAGGGACTTTATCTTGCTCCGGACATCTGGACATACACAGGCGATGCCAACGGAAGATTCTGGTCATCTTCATCAACCCCTGACAAAGCTGATTCCTACTGGTTTATCCGTTTCAGCAACGGTTCAGTTTCATATAATTTTGACGGAACTGAATATTTAGTCAGATGCGTCAGAGAAATTAAGTAGTTTAAGGAGTTTTTTACGCATAGGAAAGACCGGTATGAGTAAAAAATCACGAATTTTACCCATATTAAACCGGATATAGGTAAAAAATGAGGATTTTTACGCAATACACGACTGAAAGAGGAACAGACATACTTCAGGATTTTGAATACACCTTTGACCCTCAGGGCAACATTACAACAATGAACGATAACGCCACCCAGACGCTTTACTATAACAATAACATCATTGATGCAGACAGGGGATATACCTACGATGCACTTTACAGATTAATAAATTCCACAGGCAGAGAACACATAAACCAGCCCGGAACTGAATATAATGACTTCCCCTCCGGCATCAACCTCCCCCACCCCAACGATCCACAGGCAATGAGAAGATATTCAAGAAGCTATGAATATGATTCTGCCGGAAACATCTCTGAAATGGCACATACCGCAAGCGGAGCCAACTGGACAAGAGATTATACCTATAATTCATCAAGCAACAGATTAACTCAAACCCAGATAGGCAGCACACCTACAAGTTACAGTTACGATAATCATGGAAACATCCAGTCCCTCCCCAATGTAACAGCATTCACCTGGGATTTTATGGACAGAGTGAAAGAAGCAGACCTCGGAGGCGGAGGTACGGCATATTATACATATAATGCAGAAGGTCAGAGAATAAGAAAAGTCATTCATAATAATTCAGATATAAAGATCAAGGAAACCATCTACCTTGACGGTTATGAGCTTTATCATGAGTTTGCCTCTGGGAGTATTGACTTTGAAAGAGAAACGGTGCATATTATGGATGATCAAACCATGATAGCAATGGCGGAGACAAAGACAGTGGAAAATGGAAACCCTGTTGCAACACCTGTAACAAGATTGAGATATCAGATATCCGACCACCTCGGATCAGGCTCAATCGAGCTATCCGAAACCGGAGCACTTATAAGTTTCGAGGAATATTACCCTTATGGTGGAACAAGCTTCCACAGCACCAGCTCAAGCAGTCAGGTATCAGCCAAGAGATACAGATATAACGGCAAGGAAAAGGATGAAGAAACGAATCTATACTATTACGGTGCTAGGTATTACATAAGCTGGCTTGGAAGGTGGATGAATTGTGATCCAATAGGAGAGGAAGGAAGCGGACTTAATCTCTACAGATATGCGAGCAACAATCCAGTGATGAGAATTGATCCTACGGGTATGGCGGATGAAGAGACTATGCAAGAGAAGGTGGAGCGAGCTTTAGAAAATTTTGAGAAAATACCAGAAGTAAAAAAAGCCAATGAGGACAGGAAAGCTTACAATGTCAAATTTGACACAATAAAAAACACAAAAGAGGAAAATAAAGCTGGAGGATATATACCATGGATTAATAAGGCGGCTATAAACGAAAGCCGTCAGTTCTTACCAAAGGAAATTGCCGCTATTGCTGTTCATGAACTAACACACGCCAGACAGTTTGCAGAAGTTTATGCGAAATTAAATAATTTAGAGTTAGACGATAAGACAAAGGAGAAATATGCAAATCTAACTGAAAATGAAAGAAAGAAGTTCATGAGTGATTTTATAAAATCATTTGATAGCAAGGAAAGCTTTGTCAACAAAATGATTGAGTTTGAGAAGGAGGCTCATGCGGCCGCAGATAAGGTGATTGGAGGAGGAGAGGATTCTTGGACAAAATCGAATTATAATCTAACTGGTGAAGATGTGAATCCTAGAGAAAATGCATACAGGAAAGCTTATGGGAAGATGTATGAAGCAGAAACGAAACCGCAGAATAATAAACCAAAATAAGATGTTTCCTGCTTTGTTGTAGAAGCTTTATTTGGGGATTAAGAAAAGGGGATAGAATAAAGATTAGTTCTTTGGAGTCAGTTTCAGGGGGCTACTGTTGAACAAAAATGGAATTTAAAATTTTCTGGATTGTCAACCATGAAAATGTATGTTTTTTATTAATATCTTGATATGTAATTATATGAGGGCATATGATGATGAGAAATAATGTTATAATGATTCTTGTTGCCATCACAGGTGTTGGGCTGTTAAATTTTAATAGTTGCAAAACATCAGAAAGTCAACGAGGAAAAACTGTATTGAGCGGAGATTTACAGAATGCTAATATACCAACAAAAGCAATGTTTCGAGGGAATTTGCATCGCACAGGTGTTTATAATGAAAGAGGTCTGAATCAATTGACGGGGTTAAAATGGAAATTTAAAACAGAGAGTTCGATAGTATATTCACCAGCTGTAGCTGATGGAGTAGTTTATTTCGGGAGTTATGATGGTTATCTTTATGCTATTGATATTAAAACAGGAAAGAAAAGATGGAGGTTTAAGGCGGGTCCAGCTGGGGCTTTTTCGCCAGCTGTAGAAGACAGAGTGGTCTATTTTGGAAGTGATAGCGGTCTTTATGCTGTTGATATTAAGACAGGAAAGGAAAAATGGAAATTCGAAACAAAAAATACTGTGTACTCTTCACCAGCAGTATTTAATGGGGTAGTTTATTTTGGGAGTTTTGATGAAAATCTTTATGCCGTTGATGTTAAAACAGGAAAGGGGAAGTGGACATTTAAAATAGAAACAGAGGGGTGGGATCTCCCAACGGGATATTTATCACCACTCAGGGGAGTGTATTCTTCACCGTCCATAGTGGGCGGAATCATTTATTTTGGATGTAATGATGGGTACCTGTATGCCGTTGATGCTGAGACAGGCGAGGAAAAGTGGAAGTTTAAGACAGGAGACTGGATAATGTCTTCGCCAGCTATAGTGGATGGAATAGTTTACTTTTCAAATTCAGATGGGTATCTTTATGCTGTTAATATTGATACAGGCAAGGAAAAGTGGAAGTTTGAAGGTGCTGCGGTGTATTCTTCGCCAGCTGTAGCGGATGGGACAGTTTTCTTTGGCAGTAATGATAAAAATCTATATGCCGTTGACACTGAAACAGGAAAAGAAAGGTGGAAATTTAAAACAAAAGGGACGGTAGACTCTTCACCGTCCATAGCAAATGGAATAGTCTATTTCGGAAGTGGTGGCGGAATCCTTTATGCCGTTGACACCAAAACAGGAAAAGAGTTCTGGAAATTTGAAACAAATGGTGGCATACCTTCTTCACCGGCTATCGTGGATGGGGTAATTTATTTTGGAAGCCAAGATGGATACTTTTATGCTGTTGAGTAAACGAAATAATAAAAATATGATTAATAGTTATTGGCATCAGCAATAATTGTATGGATTTTAAGCAATAACTAATAAGGACATAACCTATGAACTATGCTGAAATTCTTAGCTACGGAATGCCCGGATTAGGCTTCCTGCTTGCATTTTTTACATACGGTCTGATCAAACTGGAGCAGAAAAAATCCAGACCGCGAAAACCTATCCTTGTTGCAATTTATGTGTTCATGGGATTTGCGATCATTATATTTGTAATGGGAACATATTTAAAGGTACTTGAACTGACGAATACCGGAACAGGTTTGTCAAAGTGTCCGGAAGCTGAGACCTGTGACAAATATGTGGATGAAATAGAAACTTTAAAAGCGGCAAGTCTTTCAAAAAGCGATCTTCTACTTATCTCTTTTTTTGGAAGGAGTTCCATCGATGCTATAAGAAATCACTACAAATTACAAAACAGATAGAAATTTATAAAAAGCATATATTATCTTAAACCCCGAATTTTCCGAAAGAGTTTGAAATGATTTATAAATTGGATAAACTGAAAGAGGCTACATAAAAATTGTGGCTACTTTTAAGGAGAAGTCCAGGATGAATTTTAATCAACTTTCTGATATTATTGGCAAAACACACCGCTATCTTCAAAATAATGCAATTAAAGCAATTAACCGGAATCTTACTATAAGAAACTGGTTGATCGGATATTATATTGTCGAATTTGAACAAAATGGTGAAGATCGAGCGGTGTATGGGGAACGCTTGTTGAAAATTCTTGAGAAACGGATGAATGACAGTGGTTTAAATGAGACTCTTTTTTATTGGTCAAGAAAATTTTATACATCCTATCCGTCTGTTGGAAATCTAATTTCTGCGACACTGTCGCAAATATTAAAAGAATTACCTGGAGAGATTTCTGCGACAGTGTCGCAGAAATTAATTGTCAGGACAAGAGAATCAAAAACACTGAAAAAATAACAGCAGCGGACACAATAAAACAACCTTTTGCCTTTGAGTTTTTAGAATTAAAATCTTCTGACACAATAGATGAAAAAGATCTTGAACAAGCCCTTATAAATCATTTGCAGAAATTCCTTTTAGAATTAGGCTACGGTTTTTGCTTTGAAGCAAGGCAAAAGCGCATCATAATTGATGATGAATATTATTTTGCTGATTTAGTTTTTTATCACAGAATACTCCATTGTCATGTCATAATTGAACTGAAAAACGACGAATTCAGGCACGAACATTTAGGGCAGCTAAATGCCTATGTTTCTTACTATAGAGAAAATGAAATGAATTCAGGAGATAATTTGCCGATAGGAATTTTACTTTGTACTCATAAAGGAAAGAAAATGGTGGAATATGCTATTGCAGGGATGGATAACAAACTTTTTGTGTCACAGTACATGCTGCAATTGCCTGATAAAAAAGAATTGGAAAGATTTATACTCAAAGAAAAGGAGTGTATTGAATGAAAAAACAAACATCTTCCCCGCTTCCCCCACCCCAATGATCCACAGGCAATGAGGAGATATTCAGACAACCCCGCAAGTAACCGAACAAGTAACCGAACAAGTAAAAAGACTCATTATATGCATCGATCTAAAAGATAAAAATATAAAGGAGATACTCGAAGAGCTTAATTTAAGGCATCGGCCAACCTTGATATATGATTATATTAAACCTGCTGTAAACCTGGAACTTATAGAAATGACCCATCCTGATTCTCCAAATAGTCCGACCCAGAAATACAGATTGACAGATAAAGGAAAGAGTGTGTTAAAAGGTAATTAAAAAAAGATTTCCCAACCTTAAGGTTCTGACTCCCAAGGTTATGCTTCAGTTTCATATAATTTTGACGGAACTGAATATTTCGTCAGATGTGTAAGAGAGATCAAATGAATCTAATCTTCCTGGGAAAGTTCACTGAATGCCTTTGAATATTTTTTAAGTTCTTTCGCAAGATAAATCCGTTGTTTTTCTGTAAGTGTCTGAGAAAGTTTCCAGAATCCATCTTTTGACCGCTCTCTTCTTTTTTTCATGAGCTCAATCTCTTTTTCATTATAAAACGCATACGGATCATCAATGAGCTCAAGAAGCTTTTTCTTTTTTTCATCGGACTTAGGCATTAAAAGAACTGTTTTCATATATTCCTTCTTTTTTTCTGATGCCGCTTCAGCAAGCTTTTCCTCTTCCTGCGGGGCAAGAACGGTGTCTATCATTGCAACCTGCTCGTCTGTGACAGAACCAAGAAATGACTTTGCCTGCTTTATCATCTCTTTCTTCTGTTTTTTCATATACTTATCTCTATCCATTTCAAGTTCTTTCTTTCTTTTTGCAGCACTTTTCTCAAACTTCTCAAGAGAGCATGTTATCTGTTCAGCAGATAGGTCCATTACAAAATCAATACCGAAATTCTTTATTTTATCCGCTGTTTTTTTCTGGGTTGATTCAATAAATACAAACATTTTATCAAAACTTTCTTTTGTAACCGGTCCTTTTTCCAAAGATCCGGCAAAATCATTTATTGTGGCTGCATAAACAGGAAGTTCTTCTTTCCGGTGCCAGGTCATAAAACCTTTTATCTCACCTTCGAGAGTGTTCTTCTGTTTTTTCTCAAGACAGGCAAAATCACTGATCTGTTTTAAAATAAGCCAGTCCGCCTGATTATAGGCAAATTTTACAGATGTGCTGCAGGAACTGTTCAGGAGCATTACCATTAATCCCGAAATAATGATGAGAGCATTTCTTTTCATAACTTTCTCCATAAAAAAACCGGACTATTATATCCGTAATCTTATATAATTCCCACTTTTTTGACTTTAAAGATATCGGGTCTAAAATAAATAAGTTTTTTTATTTTTTATTGTAATTAGTTTTGGAGATACTGATGTCACTAAAGCATAGGTGGATGAAACTTAGAAACTTTCAAAGTGCCGATTTCTGGGCGATGGTGTTTGCAAGACCGCTAACGATCCTCTTTCTGTTCCCGGTGATCGAAAAAAAATGGGTAACTCCCAACAGAGTCACATTTTTAAGTGTCATTACTAAAATTGCGGGAGCAGGTTTCATAGCAATTGACATGAGCTACCGCGGAGGGGTCATTGGAGCAGTGCTTGTAAATCTCGGTCTCATTCTTGATAATATGGACGGAACGATAGCAAGATACCACAACACCGCATCAAAATTCGGATTTTTCTACGACAAGGCAACCGATGCAGTTACCATGACGATCATGTTCTGGGCCATGGGATACCGCGGATACTTAATGACAGGCGATATGTCAGACCTGATAATCCCGCTTCTTGCAGCAACATGCGTCTACATCACAGGATATTCGAAATGGGTTGCGGAAAGAGTTCTTTTTGATATGAAAATATCTGAGAAATTTCACAAGTCCCAGCTTAACGAATATGCGGCAGACCAGGAACAGGGCTATATCTGGACACCTCCCCCTCAGAGATCTTTCACTGACTGGCTGAAATGGCTTGGAAAAGCATTCTTCTCGATCCTTTATTTCAACGAAGTCGACATATTCTTCTGGGCTGGACTTGCACTTATAACAGAGGAGATGTGGATATTTACCAAGTTCGACTCGGGCTTTATGCTCCTTGGACTTTTTGTGGGACCGTTTCTTTTCGGATACAAGGTCAGAAAAAAGGAGCGTGAGCTTATAAAACTTAAAAAAGGACTCAACTGATGCGTCTTTTCTATGACATCATTGCAGATAAAAGAGACAAAAGAGAGTTGACAGGTGAAGATATTTCATACTTCCTTGAAAGTTACCTCCATGGAGAATTAAGCGATTATCAGATGTCTGCAATGCTTATGGCGATATTTTTCAACGGACTGAGCGAAAACGAGCTTAAAACATGGGTTGAGAAAATGCTTTTCAGCGGTGAAGTTCTCGATTTTTCACATATTGACGGACCTGTTGTTGATAAACACTCGACCGGGGGAGTCGGAGATAAAATATCAATTCCGCTTGCTCCGTTATTGGCCGAACTCGGATTCTGCGTTCCGATGATATCGGGCAGAGGGCTTGGGCATACTGGTGGAACCCTTGATAAACTTGAATCAATTCCCGGATTTTCAGTGAACATAGAAAAAGACCGGTTTAACGAAATAATCAATAAAAACAGAATGTTGCTTATCGGTCAGACTCCGCAGATAGCACCTCTTGACAAAAAGCTCTACGCTTTACGGGATGTAACGGGAACAGTTGAATCGATCCCTCTTATCGCTTCCTCAATAATGAGCAAAAAACTGGCTGAGGGGATAAACGGACTGATAATTGATCTGAAAATAGGCGGCGGCGCCTTCATGAAGACCATGGAATCAGGCAGAAAACTCGCTGAAACAATGAAAGATATCGGAAAACGATTTAATACGCATGTTGATGTCCTTTTTACAGATATGAATGAACCGCTCGGGCTTACAACAGGCAACTCTCTTGAAATAATTGAATCAGTTGAAGTGATGAAGGGGAAATATGTTCCGCAGGTTACAGAACTTGTTCTGAGAATGGCTGCAACTTTGATGATGACTTTTAAAATGTGCCGTTCCATCGAAGAAGGCGAAAAGATCGCGCTTGAAAAACTTCAAAGCGGTACAGTTGCCGAAAGATTCAGAAAAACTGTTGAACTTCAGGGCGGTGACAGTCGTGTCATAGACGAACCTGAGAAAATACTCCCCTCTTCAAAATTCAGGAAAGAGATCTTTGCAGATCAACCCGGATTCATTCAGAAAATGGATGCTCTGTCTTTTGGAAAAGCACTTGTTCAGCTTGGCGGAGGACGGCTTAGAAAAGAAGACGGCATTAACTACGGCGCAGGATTTGTTTTTAATAAAAAAGTCAAAGATGCTGTCAAAACAGGAGACCTTCTCTACACAGTTCATTACGATGACAAAGACAGCATCCTGAAAGCAGAGGAATATCTTAAAAGTGCAGTTGTGACAACAGGTCACAAACCTCCTTCGGAAAGCAGCATTATTCTTGGCTCAATGTAGAGAAATGGATGAATATAAACAGATTCTTTTTCCTTAGAAAGTTCTCTCCGGCATTTTCAAACTATCTTCACAAATACATTTTCAGGATAATTTTCAAAAAGGCCGACCCGGAGATCCCCGACCTTGATCTTCTAAAAGAAACGCCCCCGGATAAAAAGATCGTAACTGTCTATATTTCAGGAAGAAAGAGCCGGATCGAACAGTTTCTCCTGTGCGGTTTCATGATAGATAACAAAATCACCGTTCCGACACACTCTTTCGGACCCAAAACGATCTTTTTCCGAAAACACCGGGAACTGTGGATAATGCTCCTTTCACTTATAAAGAAGACCATGCTGAAAGAAATGCAGATCGAGTCTCTTTACATACCTGTCGACTCTCCGGAAGAACTCGCGATAGATCCTGTATTTATAAAAATATTTCATAAAATAAAGTTTAAAGAAGCAAGAGTCATTCCTGTAATAACGCTCTGGAACAAAGATCTTGACCGGAAAAGCCGATCTGAATGGATTGAAAAATATATCGGAAAATACAATTTGTGGTCGACATCAAGGGAACTGCTCCTGCTCCTGATAAAAAGGAGGAAACTCACTTTAAGGATCGAACATCCTGTTGTTACTCCGATAGACAGCACACCTGAAGTATTCATAAGGAAACTTTATAAAAGAATGGAGGACTCCAAGCTGAATGTCGTCGGTGCGTCTCTTAAAAACTGGCTCGACCTGAAAAACGATGCGCTGCTCGATCTTGATCTGGAAACAGACGGAGAGCGGAAACAAGCTCTGAAAATAATGGACTCGATGGCCGGAAAATACAGCCCTGTCCTTGCAGAAATATATACTTCAGCGACCGGGCGGCTTTTCAAAACTGTTTTTTCAAGATTTCACTACTCTGACGATGAGATCAAGCTTTTAAGAAGACTCTGCGCAATGCAGGGAGCCAACATGATCCTTGTTCCGACACATAAAAGCTATTTTGATTATCTGATACTCAACTATGTTCTTTATAAAGAGAAAGTTACTGTCCCTCTTGTGGCATCAGGCGACAATCTCGATTTTTTTCCTCTTTCAATGATTCTGCGGAAAATGGGAGCTTTTTTCATTAAAAGAACAATGAAAGACGACAATTTATACAGGGATGTCTTGAAAAGTTATCTCAAACAGGTCATTTCCGCAGGTTACAATATCGAGTTTTTCATTGAAGGGGGAAGATCACGAAGCGGAATGGTCCGTTCTCCGAGAATGGGAATGCTGAAAATGCTTTCGG
Source organism: bacterium (assembly GCA_017997475.1). Taxonomy (GTDB): domain Bacteria; phylum UBP6; class UBA1177; order UBA1177; family UBA1177; genus JAGOEX01. The sequence goes on along the minus strand of JAGOEX010000010.1, from coordinate 14,953 downwards.
AAACGGCAAAATCCACATCAAGAAAACTTTATGTCGTTCCTGTTTCCATAACATACGAAAAATTAAAAGAGATCGAGGAATACAAAAAAGAGCGTACAGGTGAGAAAACCCCTGAATCAGACAATTTCTTTCAACGGCTGAGAAATCTTTTTAAAGTCAACTACGGTCCGGTATACATCCGTTTTGCCCGTCCGGTCTACCTCGGCAGCAAATTCTCCGCAGAAACTGCATACCGTATTGCTGAAATTCAGGAAAAATCGTCAGTAATAAGTTTCTCTTCCATCTTCTCAACGCTCTTTTTAAGTTTCAGCGAGCTTTCATCAAGTCAGATAGTTGAAAGAATGGAATTCATAAACAGCGAACTGCAAAAGCTCTCATACATACAGACATCAATGTCGCTTGACAATCTTGATGTAAACTGTTCAAAACTTTTAAGAAAACTTGTAAAGAAAGGCGACATACGGCTTGTCCCTCCCAGAAAAGAGTTTTTTTCGCTTTCACCGGAAGCGGTTTCTGAATTCTCCTTCTATAAAAACTCAGTGGCTTTTGCTTTCGCCCCTTTTTTCTGTCTCCTTTTTGAAGGTTCGCAAACCCATCCTTTCATAAGCGAATATCTCGAAATTGCGATAATGGGATACAACCGTCAGTTGAAACCTGAAACAGCAGTAAATACAGCAGATTATCCTGAGTGGTTTGTGATTCTTCTGAAAAAATTCTTTTTTGAAAAATTTGTTCTCCTTAAAATACTTATTGAAGCGATGAAAAACAGGTCGGATCTTTTTGGTAAAACAGTAACTCACACTGAACTTGTCGAAAAACTTTTTCCCCATCTTACAGCAGAAATTCAAAATGTTTCAAAAGATCAACTGTTTGAACTGATCTTTTTTCTTGAGAAAAAATCTGTTTTGACGAATAATCTGACTGATTTCAATAGTGACCTTGCTGATAAATTTATTTCTGAAGCGGACGGAGTCGTAAAACTGCTCACTGAGGAAAAGAGTTGATAGAACTTGTCTACATCCCTTCATTTATAAAAATAACATCAATATCAGGCAAAAACGCAGTCTGTTACGGATCTGAAAAAGAACTTGATGAAAAAATAAAAGCGGCTGATTCAGAGTATTTTCTTATAATTTATGAATCGGATTACAAACCTGATTCAATTGCAGTAAAAAACAGCTATGCGACAATAATCATTTCCTTTGGATGTGATTTTGAACAGATAGACCATTTCACATTCAGGGTTGACGGAGAAAAGATCACCCGGTTTTCACTTGAATGCATAATCTCTCTTGTTGAAACCACTTCATCTCTTTATGACAGAATAATTGAAAACCTTCAGATCGGCATAAGTCTTACCGTTGAAAAGGAACCGGATAATCTTTACAGCAGTATTCTGACATTTTTGAGAAAGGCAACGGGAGCGGAGGCGGGAACACTTTATCTCATGAGCAGGGAAAGGGATAAAATATTCTTCATTTCATCACAGAACAGCCGTTTTGACTCTAAAATGATCGAAAAGAAAGAGATTCCCTTCAACAGACAGAGTCTTGTAGGATATGTGTGTCATAACGGAGAGCCATTAAATATTCCGGATGCTTACAATATTTCTGAAGATGCTCCGTATCAGTTTAATAAAGAAATTGATAAGAAACTCAACTACAAAACCGTCTCCATAATCACTGTCCCGATGAAAACCACAACAGGTGAAGTTGTCGGGGCTGTCCAGCTGATAAACAAGATCGATGAAAGGTCGAAAACTGAGATCCCTTTCAGTGATTTTGATGAAATGATGCTGATGAGCTTATCCACTCTTGCCGCTGTTTCAGTTGAGAACAATAATCTTCTTCTTGAAACCGAAACACTCCTGAATAACATGATAATCTCTTCAGTTAAAGCCATAGAACAGAGAGATCCTGCAACAAAAGGCCATTCATTAAGAGTCGCGGCATATACACTTGCACTTTTAAAAAGAGTTGCATCCAGACCGGACATTCTGAAAAACGAAACCGTTGACAGATATACTGTTAAAACTGCTGAAACGGCTGCACTTCTTCATGATTTTGGAAAAGTAGGAGTAAGAGAAAAGATCCTGATGAAGCAGGGGCGGATATATTCAGAACAGGTTGAGGCGGTAAAATGGAGAATGCGGTTCATCATTGCTTCTGTGAATGGACGGGAAGAAGATATTGCGATCGTCAGGGAAATGGTTGAAAAGATCGACGGGCTGAACATACCGAGACCTCATACCGATGAAGAAAAACAGTTAATTGAAAAAGCAGGCGGTCTGACATTTGAAGTTGACGGAATGACTGTTCCGGTCCTTACTGCTGAAGAACTTGATTTTCTTAAGATAAAGAGCGGAACATTTAACGATTCAGAAAGAGCCGACATGGAAAAGCATGTCATCTACAGCCATGAACTTCTCAATGCGATCGACTGGCCGCAACACCTTAAAAATGTTCCTGAAATTGCTTCATCTCATCATGAAAAACTTGACGGATCGGGATATCCTTTTCAAAAAAGTGCGAAAGACCTCGGAATTATTGAAAGAATACTTGGAATAGTTGATATTTACGATGCGCTTACCGCTAAAGACAGACCATACAAAAAAGCAATACCGCCTGAAATTGCAATCTCAATAATAGAAAAAGAAGTTGCCGCCGGCAAACTCGACCCTGAAATATTCAGCATCCTTGTCAGAGAAAGAGAAGAGATCGAACAGGAAGTCAGCAGAAAAATCAAAGAAAATAAGTTGTAATTATTAAAGCTGAATGGAGGAAAAATTGAAAAATATCGTTCTTGTCATTATGGCAGCATTTTCACTTTTTTTAACAATTTCCTGCGAACAGGAAAAAGAAGAGAATATTTATGGTGAATATGAAGACAAAAACTATGAGCAGCCGGATGAAAATTTTCTTCCCGATGAATTCCAGAAAAAACCCGATGAAGATAGCATTGTGATAAATGACAGTGAGCCGGATGACCAGAGTGACTCAGAATCAGAGTCAACCGATGAGGAACAGGTCGATCCGTACAAGGACATGGTCCTCGTTCCGCAGGGTTATGCATGGATGGGTTGCAATGAAAATGTGGAAACCGACTGTCCTGCCGCTGAACTCCCGTATCTTGAGATCTCTACAAAAGCTTACTACATCGATAAATATGAAGTGACGGTATCCGATTTTCAAAAATGCATTGATGCCAAAGCATGCGGTGATGAAGAGTTTGCATATGATGACATCGATCTTTCAGAATATTGCAACCTCGGTTCAGGCAGGAATAACCATCCAATGAACTGTGTGAGTTATTTCGGAGCACAGGCATATTGTCTCTGGGTCGGGAAACGGCTTCCGAGCGAAGGAGAATGGGAAAAAGCGGCAAGAGGCGGCTGCGAAATACACGGAGATGACAACTGTGAGGAAAAAAGCTATATCTACACATGGGGCAATGAAGGTGAGCCAAGTTGCGCAAATGTAAGCATGGCTGTAATGGATGGACCTAACATTGATTACGGTTGCGGATCAGATTCAACCAGTGTCGGAGGAAGCTATGAAGCTGGGAAAAGCCCTTACGGAGCATACGACATGCTCGGCAACCTTTTTGAGTGGGTTGATGATGAGTGGAGCGCTGATCACAGCACAGCAAAGCCAGACGGCTCATCAACAGGATCCGCTGACGGAGAAGCAGTCATTAAAGGCGGCGGATTTATGCAGACAAACAAAGCTGAATTCAGAATAAGTTACCGTGCAGGTGCCTATGTTGACGAGATCCTCTTTTCCAGAGGGTTCAGATGTGTCGCCGATATAGAAAATTAAACAAACACTTTTCCTCAGCCAAATCTTTCCAAAATCGTCACACTTTGAACATGTAACCAAAGACATGTTCATTATTTGAACACTTTTCTGCTTTTTCATGTTAGGTTTCCAAAAGGTGTTATACAATTGAACTGTCTGTATTTATTCGATATTCTTTGTTTGTCTTCCTTTCCGTTATTTCTGGCACGCACTTTGCTCATATATATCGGCTTATGTTTCGTTATTCACTTTTTGAGGTTTGGTTATGAAGCTGCTTACAAAGTTCGTTCTTGCAACTGTTTCAATTTTCATAATTCTGGCTTTTGCCATTTCATATGTAAGCATCAAGTGGATAAACAGTAATACCATAAATGATGCACAGCACCGTGTTGAACTTACAATGAAATCAGCCCGCGATATATTCAATAAGAAAAATGACAGCACGCTTCAGCTCCTTGAAGTTTTTGCACAGAATGAGGTTTTAAGGGATTATCTCAAAAACCCTTCGGACAAAGAACTTTCCGAAAAAGTTATGGAGCGGTTCAGAAACCTGAGAATTTCCTATAACATGGATATCCTTAACATAATCTCACCTGACGGAACGGTCATGATGAGAACAAGGCCTCCGTTCAACAAGGGGGATGATGTTTCGGACGATCCCATCGTTAAAAATGTGCTGAAAAAGAAAAAAAGCGTGAAGGGGGTTTATGTCCTTACAAAAAGTCTTCTCATGGATGAAGGAACCTCGCTTTACCAGAGAACCATTGACACTACCGGTGAATCAGATGCAATGATAATGGGAACAGCTATTCCTGTAATGCATGGAGAAAAAATGATCGGCATCATTTCAGCCGGTTTCCTTCTGAACGGGAACAATGATCTCGTCGATGAGATCAGGGATTCCATCCTTTACGGTGATTATTATAAGGGCCGATCCGTAAACACCGTTACTATATTCATGGGTGATAAAAGGATCGCAACAAATGTTGTGGGTGAAAATGCAGGCAGAGCAACCGGGACAAGAGCTTCAGAAAAGATCGTGAGCACAGTTATGCAGAACGGAGACCCTTGGACAGGAAGGGCCTGGGTCGTTGATGCGTGGTACCTTTCAAGATATGAGTCGATCAGAAATCCTGATGGCGGGATCATCGGAATGCTCTATGTCGGGGAACTTGAAGAAAAATACAGAGATATCCGATTCAAGGCGGTGACGAGCATTCTTTCAGTTATACTTGCCGCGATGGTGTTCAGCATTCTCGTTTTCACATTCATTGCATGGGGCATTCTTGTTCCGGTGAAAAATCTTCACAATGCAACTCTCATGCTTATGAACGGAGACAGAAAGGCGAGGATAAAGGGAAATTATTCCGGAGAGATAGGTCACCTTACAAACTCTTTTAATAATATGGCGAATGATATTGAAAAGCATACTCTCGAGATCGAGAAGAAACAGAAGGAACTTGCCGCACTCAACAACGAGCTTGAACTCACAAACAGGAATTATATCGATATGCTCGGATTTGTCAGTCACGAACTTAAAAATCCGCTCGCAAGTGCCGTCATGGGTCTTCATACTGTTAAAGACGGATATCTTGGCGAACTGAACGAAAAACAGCTCAAGGCACTTAACTCTGTTGCAGAAAGTCTCGATTACTTCAAAGATCTTATCAAAAACTATCTTGACCTTTCACGGCTTGAAAAAGGGGAATATATCGTTCAAAGACAGAACATTTTCCTTAAAAACGCCGTTATAGATCCGGTGCTCCAGCAGTTCACTGAAGAGTTCAAATCCCGCCACATAAGCATTGATCTCGGGGTTCACGATGATACAAAAGTTGATGCAGACCCTGACCTGTTAAGGATCGTTTATGACAACCTTATCAGCAATGCGGTCAAATACGGTAAAGAAGGAGGCGTGATCCGGCTTCGCGAAAAGATAGTGGATGGCCGGTTTGTATTCAGTGTGTACAACGAAGGAGTCGGCATACCTAAAGAAAAAATGACACTGCTCTTTAAAAAATTCTCAAGAATATACCGTGCAGAACACGCAGGAAAGAGAGGAACCGGGCTTGGACTTTATTCCTGCCACGAGATAATCAAGAAACACGGTGGAAAGATATGGGCTGAATCAGTTCCCGACAAATGGGTCGAGTTCAGCTTTGAAATTGGCTAACGGAGTAAAAAATGGTAAACAAGATCCTTATTGCAGATGATGATGTACAAATGGTTAATGCAGTAAAAACTCTACTTGAAAATGTGGGCTATGACACCGTTTCGACAAATGATCCCAAAGAAGTCATCGAGCTGGCAAGAAAAGAAATGCCCGACCTCATTATGCTTGATGTCATGTTCGAGGGGATGACCGGACCCAACGGTTTTGAACTTTCAAGAAAGATCGCTTCCGACAAAGACCTGAAAAAAATACCGGTAATAATCTTAAGCGGTGTAAAAAAAGTCATTTCAAGCGATTTTGAAGTGACGCCTGACAAAGAGTGGCTTCCGGTCGCCGCTTTTCTTGACAAGCCGGTAAAACCTGACCAATTGCTGAAGGAAATTAATAACTTGATTCAAAAAAGGAGTTGAAAATGGAATCACAGGTAAAAAAAGTGCTGGAAAAATATCCCGGTGCAGGAAGAGACAAACTGATACCCATTCTGCAGGAAGTTCAGGGTCTCGACGGATTTATCAGCAAAAACTCGGTAATCGAGATAGGGAAGCATCTGAATCTTGCTCCCTCAAAAATTTTCGGGGTAGCCACATTCTACAATCAATTCAGATTTGAGCCGAAAGGAAAGCATCACATACTGGTCTGCAGAGGAACTGCCTGCCATGTCAAGGGCTCTGCCGAAACACTTGATGCTATTGAAAGGGAACTTGGAATAAAAGCGGGGAATACAACTAAAGACGGACTTTTCAGCATTGAAGTTGTCGCCTGTCTCGGTGCCTGTGGACTTGCACCGCTCATCTGCGTTGACAACGAATTTTATGCAAATGCGACAAGAGAAAGAGTTAAAGAAATAATAAAAAGTTACCGTGCAAAGGAACGGGAGGCGTAACATGAAAAACAATATTGCTAATAACTGTTGGAGCGATGCAGGAACGGCTTCAGATGCACTGCTTGAAAAACTTGTAAAAAAAGGTTTTACGCTGAAACCGGGAAACCCTGATGAAATTAAAAAATTAACCCGTGAAACAATCGATAAAACAGTGATCTATATCGGTGCAGGAACATGCGGACTCGGTGCCGGAGCGGCTGCAACCAGAAAAGAGATCGAAAAATATATCGCAGACAAAAGTATCGACGCCCGGATAATAGAAGTCGGCTGCATCGGTCTTTGCAGTGCGGAACCCCTTGTTGACATTCAGATCCCGGGCAGAACAAGAGTAAGTTTCAGGAACATCACATCGGAAAAAGTTGAAAAGCTTTTTGATGATTTTTTCAACGGTGTGGTGGATGAAGATAAAGTTTTAGGTCAGTTTCATTGCCAAAGCTCTCTCAAATGGGACAACATTCCCTTCCTTAGCCAGCATCCCTTCTTTGCACCACAGAAACGGTGGGTGCTTATCAATTGCGGTATAGTCGACCCCTTGAGCATCGAAGAATATGTTTCAAGGGGCGGCTATGCATCTTTAAATGATGCTCTGGCTAAAACTCCGGGAGATGTCTGTAATGAAGTTGAAAAAAGCGGACTCCGCGGAAGAGGCGGCGGTGGCTTTCCAACAGGTAAAAAATGGAAATTCGCGGCTGCTGAAAAAAGTGAACAGAAATATCTGATATGCAATGCTGACGAAGGTGACCCCGGTGCTTTCATGGATAGGGCGGTTATCGAAGGTGATCCGTTCCGGCTGCTTGAAGGAATGACAATCGCGGCTTACGGAATAGGTGCTTCAAAAGGTTATATCTACATCAGAGCTGAATATCCTCTTGCAATAGAACGGCTTTATTTTGCAATAGATAAAGCAAAGAAATACGGGCTGTTAGGCAGCAACATCCTCGGAACCGGCTTTAACTTTGATCTCCAGATAAAAATGGGAGCAGGTGCCTTTGTATGCGGAGAAGAGACTGCCCTTATCAACAGCATCGAAGGAAAGCGCGGCATGCCGAGACCGAGACCGCCATACCCTGCTGTCAGCGGGCTTTTCGGCAAACCGACAGTCATAAACAATGTTGAAACCCTGGCTAATGTTCCATTTGTCTTCCTCAAGGGATCGGACTACTTCAGTTCGATAGGAACTGCAACAAGCAAAGGGACGAAAGTTTTCGCTCTGAGCGGAAGAGTTGAACGGACCGGTCTTGTTGAAGTAACGATGGGGACAACGGTAAGAGAAATAGTTTTCAGTATCGGCGGAGGTATCCCGAATGAAAGAAAATACAAGGCGGCACAGATCGGAGGTCCGAGCGGCGGATGTATTTCCGATATCAATCTTGACATAGAAATAGACTATGAACGGCTGAAAACTGTCGGTGCAATGATGGGATCAGGCGGTCTGGTCGTAATGGATGACAGGGCATGCATGGTCGATGTCGCAAAATTCTTCATGGATTTCATACAGAGAGAGTCATGCGGAAAGTGCATTCCGTGCCGCGAAGGGACAAAAAGGATGCTCGAAACACTTGAAATGATAACCCGCTCAAGGACAAAAGAGACAAAAGAACAGGCACTTGTCAGATTCCAGAGCGTAATGCAGCTTACAGAGCTTGCCGAAGTGATAAAATCGACAAGTTTGTGCGGGCTGGGACAGACTGCGCCGAACCCTGTTCTTTCAACACTGAAATGGTTCAGGGACGAATATGATGCCCATATTTATGACAGAAAATGTCCTGCCGGAGCATGCAAGGATCTTGTGACATATAAAATAATTGAAGACAAATGCAAGGGCTGCACTATTTGTGCAAAGAAATGTCCCGTAACAGCAATAAAAGGAGCTCCCAAGTCACCCCACTACATCATAGAAGACAAGTGTATCAAGTGCGGTGCCTGCCTTGCGGCATGTCCTTTCGGCGCAATTATAACAGAATGATGGAGAGAGCTATGAATACAATGACTGTTAATGGAAAAGAGGTTCCTTTTAACGGGAACGAAACGATACTGACCGCACTTAAAAGAGAAGGAATAAAGATACCGACGCTCTGCCACATTGAAGGTCTTCCCCCTACCGGTGCGTGCAGAATATGTGTCGTGGAAGATGCAAAGACCGGAGTGCTTATCCCTTCATGCAGCTTTCCGGCAACTGATAAGATGTCAATACTTACACACAGTCCTAAAGTAATAAAGGCAAGAAAAACCATCGTGGAACTGCTTCTTGCAAACCATCCTGATGACTGTCTCTACTGCGACAGAAACCTCAACTGTGCATTGCAGACACTTGCCGAAGAGCACGGTGTCAGGCAGAGACGAATCAGCGCAGAAAAGATAAAACAGTTCGTTGACAACTCAAGTCCTTCAATAATGCGTGACCCTGAAAAGTGCATACTCTGCGGAAAATGTGTAAGAACCTGTGAAGAAATTCAGGGAGTTTCGGCACTTGATTTCAGCGGAAGGGGATCAAAAAGCAGAATATCCACAGCTTTCAATGTATCGCTGAACCTTTCAACCTGTGTTGCCTGCGGACAGTGTGTCAATGCCTGTCCGACAGGGGCGCTTGTTGAAAGATCAAGTATCAGGGAAGTTGTCAACGCACTTCAGGACCCGGAAAAGACAGTTGTTATTCAGCATGCTCCGGCAGTCAGTGTCTCCCTTGCCGAAGAACTCGGTCTTGAGCCGGGCACTGACATTATGGGGATTATGACATCAGCTCTCAAACAGATCGGGTTCAACTATGTTTTTGACACTTCTTTCTCTGCTGACCTTACGATTATGGAAGAAGCGACCGAGCTTGTTCACAGGATCACGGAAAAGGGTGCCCTTCCGATGATAACATCCTGCTCTCCGGCATGGATAAAGTTTGCTGAAACATTCTATCCTGAGCTTCTTCCCAATGTATCATCATGCAAAAGCCCTCAGCAGATGCTCGGCTCCATGATAAAGAATTACTGGGCTCCTAAAATGAACATCCCGTCGGAAAAGATATTCTCGGTCAGCGTAATGCCCTGCACAGCTAAGAAATTCGAGATCGAGCGTGAAGAAATGGTTTCAAAGGGAATATCGGATATAGATGCAGTTCTTACAACAAGAGAGCTTGCCAAACTTATCAGAATGTACTCTATCGATATAAGAAAGGCGGGATCTGCTGAGTGTGACCTTCCTTTCGGCGAAAGATCATCAGCAGGAAAACTTTTCGGAGCAAGCGGCGGAGTAATGGAAGCGGCGATCAGAACGGCTTACTGGATGATAACCGGTCATGAGCTTACAAACCTCGTCATATCGGAACTTCGCGACAAAGAGAATTACAGAGAGATAACAGTTGACATAAACGGTCTGAAAGTAAAAGCGGCTGTTGTAAGCGGTCTTGGAAATGCAAGAATTGTGCTGGATAAAATGATGAAAAAAGAGTGCGATCTTCACTTTCTTGAGATCATGTCCTGCCCCGGCGGCTGTATAAACGGCGGAGGTCAGCCAAGAGCGATCGATAAAGAAGCGGTTAAAAAAAGACTTGCCTCCCTTTATTCAATTGACAGTACAGCTGAAATAAGGGTGAGCCATAAGAACAGTTCAGTAATGGACCTTTATGAAAAGTTCCTTGGAAAACCGGGAAGCCATAAAGCTCACGAACTGCTTCATACAACATACCAGAAAAGAACAGATCTAATCTAAGGGGGAATAAAATGGAAGAACTTCGCAACAGGATAATGCTGGTCGACGACGACCCCGACTTTCTTGAGCCGATAAAGATGGCGCTCGAAAGTCACAGCTACATTGTGGAAACGGCAAACAGTGAAGAGGGTGCCGTAAAACTGATGGATGTTTTCAAGCCCGATCTTGCAATTTTCGATCTTATGATGGACAACTACGATTCAGGGTTCATTCTCAGCCACAAGCTTAAATCCAGATATCCCGATGCTCTTGTGATAATAGCAACAGGTGTCACAAAAGAGACCGGCTTCAGATTTTCAGCAGATTCCAAATACGGCGGGAACTGGACAAATGCTGATCTTATAATGGACAAAGGGATCCGTCCTGACCAGATATTAAAGGAAATAAAGAAGCTTTTGAAAAGCTGAGGAGGATACGATGAATTATCTCAAGCTGCTGATAGTTGATGATGACCAGAGAATGCGCGAAAGCTGTTCGATGCTTCTTGAAACATTGAAGATCAAACTTCCATGGCTCGAAGATGAATACCGTTTTCAGATAACTGAGACCGGAACAGCCGAGGAAGCAAAGAGTTTAATTGAGTCGCAAAAAACAGACATTCTCCTTCTTGATCAGCATCTTCCCGGCATTCAGGGAACAGATCTGCTTGAGTATATTTCAAGTCAGGAAATTGACATACAGACTGTCATGATAACCGGAAATGCGACACTTGATACAGCAGTAAGTGCAGCACGGAACGGTGCAAACGAGATACTGGCAAAACCTTTCACACCTGAAGAGCTCAGAACTGCCGTTACAAAAGCGGCAAAGTTCCTGATACTCCAGAGGATCGTTTCAAAACTCGATGAAGAGCGGAAAAAGACAAGATTTGAATTCATCAGAGTTCTTTCGCACGAACTTAAAAGTCCTCTTGCGGCAGTTACCGGTTATATGAACATTATAAAAAACAGGACTCTTGGTGATGATCTTGGAACATACATCCCTTCCATAGAAAGGTCGATTCTGCGGCTTGAAGGGATGAAACGGCTTATTTCCGACATGCTCGATCTGACAAGGATCGAATCCGGTGTCAAAGTAAGAAATATCTGTGAGCATGTGATCTCTGAAATTGTGGCTGACATGGTTGAAGGGATAAGGACACAGGCATCGGAAAGGAAAATATCAGTAACAACCGAAATTCCCGATTTTAAAATATCGGTTGACAGAGTTGATATTGAAATTATCTTGACAAATCTTTTAACTAATGCTGTAAAATATAATAAGGATGGTGGTAGTATTAAACTGACTGCTCATAAAATTGGTAGAGCTTTGAAAATTCAATGTTTAGACAGCGGTATAGGAATGACGGAAGAGGAAGTTTCCAGACTTTTCCAGGAATTTACGAGAATTCGGAATGAACAGACAAAGAACATTCTCGGAAACGGTCTGGGGCTATCGATCCTTAAAAAAGTTGTGTCACTTTACGACGGTGAAGTAAGTGTGTCATCGAAGTATGGAGAAGGGACCGAATTTACAGTGATTTTGCCGGGTATCATAAACTGAATTAAAGGGAGATTATCATGACAACTGCACCAAAAAAAGTTTTTCTTGTTGACGATGATGCAGACATCATTGCACAGAACAAAATGGTTCTTGAAGCTAAAGGTTTTATCGTTGAAGATGCCGCAAGTGCAAAGGAAGCCGGAGAAAAGATCGGTTCATTTAAACCTGATGTGATCATTCTCGATGTAATGATGGAACACCCCAGAGCAGGACTTGAATTTGCAGGAAAGATCGCAACGGAAAAAGGAATGCCGAAGATCCCGATCATTCTTCTTACAAGTGACGGACACAACCCGGCATGGCTTAGCGAACCGAACTTTACATGGGTGAAGATAGCTCAGGTACTTGATAAGCCGGTGACTCCTGAAAAGCTTGTAGACACTATCAACAAAATTCTCAAGTAACAAAGACCTGTTCTTTCAGTAATTCATAAAAAACATCAAATTCAATTCTGAAGATCAACTCACCTGAAAACAAAGAAAAGGTGAAATTTATTTAGGGTGTTGGGATGGGTTTGATTAGAAAAGAATATGTGGGAATGGGGGCACTTTCGGGTTTCAATCGCTAAGAATTAAGCTTTTGGTTTTTTAACCTTCGTCTGATTCGTCCTGATTTGTGGAAGAGAGAAAATTTTGAGTGGAAATAATACTTTTGCCTATTTCTTTTTCGGTTTCTTTTCTTGCCTTTCCAGCTACAGAGCCGCCTCTTTTTCAGCCGTCAGAATAGCAAAATCATTTTCTGAATCTATTCCTCTTTCTTTCCATTCATCAGTCAGATTCTGGCGAATTGCGATTCCACGAAGCCGCTTGTCAATCCAGTCTTTGGGATAACCTTTCTTTTCGTAAAGCTCTTTCATCCTTTCCTGAGCAAGTTCCGGGTTTTCAATTTCCTGAACTCTCTCGTATCCGACTTGAGCGAGCCACTGTTTGAAAGGTTCAGCTTTCGGTGATGGAATAGACTGAATTATCCTAAACATGTTTTTTGTATTGGCACAATCTGTTTCTCTCATTTTTCCATCAGGTGCCACAAGTTTCAACTGTCGACAAATTGTCGACAGTTCAACTTCAGCATCAAGAAGCTCTCTTTTTTTCATTTTAAACCAATAATCTCTGGCGTTTAAACTGTCTGTCAATATTGCGATAATATCAACAACAGAAAAATACCATTCATCATCATGCCAGATCCTTCTAATCTTCTTTCCTTCAAAAACGATCATCTTCTTTTCACTCATGATTTTACCTCAGCAAAGATTATCTTAAATTTGAATTCTAAATAATCTATGAAGAGCATAACATGAATACTCTCTTTTCTCAAGGATTCTTTTCTTTATTAAAAAGAAAATCAGAGAAAATATCTTACTCGCCTAAAAACTGGAAAAAGTAGAATTGATTTAGGGAGTTGGCGGCAACTAAAGTCACATTTTTATATATAAATATTGCTCCCTATTTTATTCGAAATAGAAGATATTGTAGAACTATGCTTTATCCTTACTCTTCCTCAACATCACCAACTTTTTTAATCTGAACAATTTCCTTATAAGAACAGTCTTTATAATTAAGACTGCCATAATCTCCATTTAAATAATCATTTACAACTTCACTGTCGCAATCCTTCCCAGTCGTCTTATATGAAGCAGTCATGACAAGTTCAGCATCATCCCCGTCTTCGAAATTTATTATCAATTCTTCCTGAGAAATCAGCTGACAGTCCCTATCATCAGACTCCCATTCAAGATCACTGAGATCATCCGTATCTTTATAAGAAAACACTAAAATTGAAGAATCTTCAAATACACTGCCGGAACCCCACATATCTTCAGCAATACAAGAATCATAGCTCTCTTCTTCACATTCATAAAGATGATAAACTTCCAACAAGTCACCAGCGGTTAAGACAATTTTAATAAATGAAGCCTCGGAAGGAGTCGAAGATTCATTCTGACCCTCACAAGTATCTGTAATTTCAACAAACATTTCTTTCCAAATCCCTTGAACCGAGGAAGAATTAATTTCCTTTTCACCACCGCACGAAACGAACAACAAAACAAACATCAATGGAATTAGAACTCTTTTCATCTATCGCTCCACAAAAAATTAAACACAACGGAAGTATTTTAATGAATTTAGTTAGGAATCAAAGTTTTTAAGAATTTCCTGCCTTGTTTGCCATGTCTTCGACTCTGAGGGATGAGCCCTCAGGCTCAGACTCGAACGAGAGCATGTCGATTGGAGTGCGCCGAAAAGTCACTCGTCCACCGTGAGTTATGTCGAACGGTCACGGTCGCAAAGTGACCAACGAAGTGACATCACTTAACACAACGGAAACTGATGATGCTGCCCTTGTAGCTGTCGTACACATGCCCGCCCTCGAAATCCACATACCACGCGCGGTCTGCGTTATCTGATAGCTCCGACGACGACCAGAACCAATCCGTATCACCAAAAACTGAATACTTGATGGATTCGTTATATTCACATTCGGCACAAGCATCATTCCTGCAATTATCCCAAGATAAACAACCATCCGTCACACCGCATTCACCACCGGTTTCAGTGCCGGGGCAGTTTTGAATAAGTGTTCTGAGTTCTGATATTGTAGGAAGCCGACCACCAAGATTTTCACAATAAGTAGTTGCTTCATCCCAATTCATATTACCTGCTGACCTATCTGACCAATCCAAGCCATCATGAGAATGGCAAAATGTATCACTGCCGTCACATGTTGCACCTGAGTCTCCAGTATCTCCAGTGTCACCCGTATCCCCAGAATTCCCCGTATTCCCCGTATCACCAGTGTCTCCGGTGTTTCCTGTATCTCCTGTATCTCCTGTGTTTCCAGTATCACCGGAACCCACACAAC